>JANOVW010000290.1:0-11313 GCA_031417575.1 Rhodoferax sp.
CCTGAGATGGATTTTGTTTTTGACTTTCCCTACGCGCGCAGCCCGCATCCAGCCTACGCGGATGAAAACGGCAGCCACGACCACGCCACCAAAATTCCGGCATGGGAGATGATCCGTTTCAGTGTCAACATCATGCGGGGCTGCTTTGGCGGGTGCACGTTTTGCAGCATCACCGAGCACGACGGCCGCATCATCCAGAGCAGCAGTGAAGACTCGGTCATCAAAGAGCTCGAAGACATCCGCGACAAAGTCAAAGGCTTCACCGGAACCATCTCAGACCTGGGTGGCCCCACCGCCAACATGTACCGCATCGGCTGCAAAACCCCCGAGATTGAAGCCGCCTGCCGCAAGCCCAGCTGCGTCTACCCCGGCATTTGCAGCAACCTGAACACCAGCCATGCGCCGCTGATCAAAATGTACCGGCGGGCCCGGGCGCTAAAAGGCGTCAAAAAAATCCTCATCAGCAGTGGCTTGCGTTACGACCTGGCGGTGCAAAGCCCGGAATACGTGAAAGAACTGGTTACCCATCATGTCGGCGGGTACCTCAAAATTGCGCCTGAACACACCGAGCAGGGCCCGCTCACCAAGATGATGAAGCCCGGCATCGGCAGCTACGACAAGTTCAAACAGATGTTTGACAAGTACAGTCTGGAAGCCGGTAAAAAGCAGTTTTTGGTGCCGTATTTCATCGCCGCCCACCCCGGCACCAGCGACGAAGACATGATGCACCTGGCCCAGTGGCTTAAAAAGAACGGCTTTCGCGCTGACCAGGTGCAGACCTTCTACCCCAGCCCCATGGCCACCGCCACGGCGATGTACCACAGCAACCGCAACCCCCTGCGCCGCGTGCGCCGCGAGGCTGCACCTGAAGACACGGTAGACATCGTGCGTGGTGAAAAGCGCCGCCGCCTGCACAAGGCGTTTTTGCGTTACCACGACCCGAACAACTGGCCCGTGCTGCGCGAAGCCCTCAAAGCCATGGGCCGTGCGGATTTGATCGGCAACGGCAAACAGCACCTGATCCCGACGTTTCAGCCCTTGGGAGACGGGGGGTATCAGAGTGCGCGGAAGAAGAATTCGACCGCTGCGCCGGTGAATTCTTCACCGTCAAAAGCGAATGCACAGCCAGTTAAAGGCCGACTGTTGACGCAGCACACCGGATTGCCGCCTCGGAAGATCCGGTAGTTTGCTTTTTGATCTGCAGTAACTGGTTAGCGAACTGACTCAAGGCTGAGCGAGATATTTTGCTGGTTATGGTTTTGACTACAAGAGCCTTCGCTTCGATAGCCAGCCAGGCGCGACTGAAAGAAGAACCAACTTAACGAGCTATCAGTCTGGTGCGTGCGAACTGCGGAGCTAATTTGCGAGGCTTTATTGTTCGTATGGCGTGTTGTCACTGCAGTATGCATACCGTCGAAGCCCGTCTTTGTCTCCAAGGTGCTCAAGGGCTTTGCAGAGGTTCTTGGGGTTAATTACAACCATGCCAAAGGGAGGTGCCCAACTCTCTACACCTCTGTCCATAATCTTATAGATTTCGTTGACCAGTGGCCGCCCTGCTTCGCCGGAAAAAACTATGGCCCAAGCCAACTCATAAAGCCGATTGCGAGCGTTGCGCGGTATGGCCCGGTCGGGAGGGATTGATTTCAATATGGAATTAATGAGTGCCACTACTTTTTGAAGCGCCTCAGGATGGCCACCCGCTGCCGTAACCTGGGCCGCGCCCGTGCCCATAGGCGTGTCCCCTTCAATTTGTTGATAGGCCATGGCTGCGTAATCGGCAGCCAATCGACCAAAGCTCGCGAGGACTGCGCGCGCGTAGGGACGAATGTCTTCGTCAGGAAAAAACTCAGACGGCTGACGAATATTCGCGAATGCTGAACTGGCAACATTGGCCACGATTGTCTGGCTCGGATAGGGCAACTTTGCGGCGAGTGCGAGTTGATACTCTTCAAGACGGGATTTGCCGAGCCCGCCCCTGCGTTCCAACCCTGCGGCCGTGCGTAGGAGCAAATCATGAGGTAGGCATACTGGATGGAAATCGTTGTCGACCTTTCGATAAATCCCGTTTCCCAATAGCTTCTGAGCGCCAATATCCAGCCAGCCCGATTGCGCGGTATTTTCAAGTTCAATGACGGAAACCGCAAGCGTGAGGAGTTCTAGTTCGGGTCTATCTACGGTTAGACACGGATGTGGATTGCGACCAGTGATTAAAAGCGCGTCCTTATATGTCCACTTCTTGGGATCCTCTTTTTGTTGTGCGCATGCGGATAACAGGAATGTGGCGAGAAATGCAAGCAATAAGCACGGCTGGAGGCGAAAGAACACATTTCGACGAATGATGATCATGTGGTGCGAGGCAAACTCTAAAAAAAGAGAAAATTTTCAAATAACAACGGAAGCCACTTAACAACTAGCTTGGCTCATTTCAAAACCTGTAGAGC
This sequence comes from Rhodoferax sp., assembly GCA_031417575.1. Lineage (GTDB taxonomy): Bacteria > Pseudomonadota > Gammaproteobacteria > Burkholderiales > Burkholderiaceae_C > JANYCG01. Next base: position 2,442 of record JANOVW010000290.1, read on the forward strand.
TATGACAAGGGCTTGTCATCATAAATTGGGCAATCCAAGTTAGGCGTTGAATTGGAAAAATTTTGCGCCTTGCTCTGAATTCGTGGAATTCATCGTTTTCCATTTCGGACCACTAACTGAGCTTCACGCCGGTCCGACGATTTTTGCGCTGTGATGCTTTCCTTGGGGCTCGAGTACGCGCGGCTCCCCGGCGCAGCGCCTCCGCAGGGTCCAGAATGAATTCGGCGCGGTTTTGGTGGCCAACCATTCGGGTCATGCGGACTGTCTTAGTTCAAACCGCCAAAATCCGGCCACCCGAATCTTCTTTAGGCAAAATGCGTTGATGACCACCTTCGAATCCACCCATACCCTGCGGGCAGACCTTGCCTTGGCTTTGCGCGCCGCCGCCCATCATGGCCTCTCTGAAGGCATTTGCAACCACTTCAGCGTGATGCTGCCTGGCGATGCTGACACGTTTTTACTCAACCCGCGTGGCTTGCACTGGAGCGAAGTGCAGGCCGACGATATCGTGATATGCAACGCGGCGGGTGAGCAGCTGGCCGGGCGCCACCCGGTGGAGCCGACGGCGATGTTCATCCACGCTGCCGTGCACCGCATCACCGGGCACGCGGTGGTGTTGCACACGCACATGCCGCACGCGACGGCATTGACGCTCACCGCGCAACGCGCACTGGATACAACGCTGTCGCAAGGTGCCATGCGGTTCCATGACCGTGTTGCCGTGGATGAGCACTACAACGGTTTGGCGTTAGACATGAAGGAGGGCGAGCGCATTGCGCGGGCCATGCTGGTGCCTGGCGGGGCAAAAGATGTCGCGTTTTTGGGCAACCACGGCATTGTGGTGTGCGGCTCAAGAATCGATTACGCCTACGACGACTTGTATTACCTGGAGCGTGAATGCCAGTTGCAGGTACTGGCGTTGTCGACCGGGTTGAAATTGCTGCCCGCCCCGACAGCTTTGGCCGACAAAGTGGCCGCACAAATTGACGGCGAGCGGCTGCAGTCCGAACTGTTTTTTGGAAGCCTTCGCCGGATGTTGGGCTAATACCTGGCGGGCCGCCTGACTTGCGGCCTTTTCAGCAATGGCATCAATGCCCCAGAATTTTTGACAGGAAGTCTTTGCTGCGTTCGTTCTGCGGGTTATTAAAGAAGTCGTGCGGATTGTTTTGCTCGACGATCTGTCCTTGGTCCATAAAGATCACGCGATCGGCGACGGCTTTTGCAAAACCCATCTCGTGGGTGACGCAGATCATGGTGATGCCGTGACTGGCCATTTCGACCATCACGTCCAGCACTTCCTTGATCATCTCCGGATCGAGCGCAGAAGTGGGCTCGTCAAACAACATGATCTTGGGGGTGAGGCACAGGGCGCGCGCAATCGCAACCCGCTGCTGCTGGCCACCCGAAAGCTGCAAGGGGTACTTGCTGGCTTGTTCGGCAATGCGTACCCGCTTGAGCTGGATCATGGCCTTTTCTTCGGCCTCCTTTTTGGGCATGTTGCCCACCCACATGGGTGAAAGGGTCAGGTTTTCAAGCACGGTCAAGTGCGGGAACAGGTTGAACTGCTGAAATACCATACCGACTTTTTTGCGTACCTCGTCGATGACTTTCACGTCATCGGTCAGTTCGGCGCCATCGACAAACAAGTGGCCGTCCTGGTGTTCTTCCAGGCGGTTAATGCAGCGGATCAAGGTCGATTTTCCGGAACCCGAAGGCCCGCAAACGACGATGCGTTCGCCTTGTTTGACATCCAGGTCGATGTCTCGCAACACATGAAAATTATTGCCATACCACTTGTTGAGTTTCTGGAACTTGATGATGGGTTCAGTCATGATTCAATGCTTTGTTCGTTGTGAGTTTGATCGCCAGCGCATTCAGCGCGCCTTACCCTTGTTGACTTGTTTTTCTACCCAAATGCTGTAACGCGACATGGAAAAACAGAACAGGAAATAAACCATTGCGATGAAGATGTAGCCCTCGACCTTGAAAGGGCGCCAGTTGGCATCGGAGTTCACTGCCAAGGCCAATGCGCCGGTCAGTTCATACAAACTGACAATCGTGACCAAAGAGGTGTCTTTGAACAGGCCAATGAAGTTGTTCATGATGCTGGGCACCACCATGGCAAGTGCTTGCGGCAAAACGATTTTGCGTTGGGTTTGCCAATACGAGAGCCCGAGTGTCGCGGCGGCTTCAATCTGGCCCTTCGGGATGGCCTGCAAGCCGCCCCGGATCACCTCGGCCATATAGGCGGCAGCGAACAGGGTGATACCCACCAGCACGCGAATCAGCACGTCAATCGTGAAGCCCTGCGGCATGAACAACGGGAACATGAACGAGGCCATGAACAGCACCGAAACCAGCGGGACGCCGCGAATCAGTTCGACATAGATGGTGCAAAACGTGCGGATGGCTGGCAAATTGGAACGCCTGCCCAAAGCAACCACCATGGCAATCGGAAAGGCCAGGGTCATTGAAAGAGATGCCAACAGGATGGTCAGTGGCAGGCCACCCCATCGGTCGGTTTCAACCTTGGAGAGCCCCAGGGTATTGCCATACATCAAGGTGAAAAACAGGGCCAGTACGACAGCCCACAGAACCGGCAACCAGGGTTTCCAAAAAGCGCGGCTGCAACTGGCAATGAGCAAACCGAGCATGAGGCCGGTGGCGATCAGCGGCCGCCAGTGTTGTTCAAACGGGTAACGCCCAAACAGGATCAGGCGGTATTTTTCAGCTACCACGCCCCAGCAGGCACCGACTCCATCGACCCGGCAGGCGGCAAAGTCGGGGGCCCAGGCAGCGCGGAAAATCGCCCAACTCAACAACTGGGGAATGACATACAACAAGGCACCACCCACAATGAGCGTGAGCAGGCTGGTAAAGACGTCGCTGAATAAATTGATTCGAATCCAGGCCAACGGCCCCTCGGATTTGTTGGGAGCCGGGCGCGCCTCGATGGGTTGAAAGGTTTGTGCAGTCATGGTGTTTTGCTTCTCTTTCAACGTTCTTTGATGGCTGAACGGGAGTTGTACCAATTCATCAACAGCGAGGTGGTCAATGAGGTTGTGAGGTAAACCAGCATGACGATGGAAATGCATTCAACTGCGCGCCCCGTTTGGTTGAGCGAGGTATTGGCAATCGACACCACATCCGGATAGCCAATCGCCACCGCCAGGGACGAGTTCTTGGTCAGGTTCAAAAACTGGTTGGTCATGGGCGGAATGATGACGCGCAGGGCTTGCGGCAGTTGCACCAGTTGCATCGATTGACCCGGGTTTAGGCCGAGTGCCGCCGCTGCCTCACCCTGGCCACGGGCCACAGACTGAATGCCGGCGCGCACCACCTCTGCGACAAAAGCTGCGGTGTAAATCGTCAGGCCGATCAATAAGGACATGAATTCAGGTGTTAGCGATCCACCTTGTTCGATGGCGAATTCGCCTTTGACGGGCATGTCCAGATCGGTGGGGGCACCCCCGGCTGACCAGCCCAAAACTGCCGTCACCACAATCAGGGCCAATGGCACCCAAACCATGCTGCGGTGTTGTCCGGTGGCTTCAAACTTGGCAAACGCCCAGCGACGGTAGAGGTAGGCCAGGGCAATACCGGCCAGCAAACCATACAGAGCCCACAAGTGGCCGGCTTGCCAAATGGGTATCGGGAAACTGAAGCCCGCTTTGCTCAGGAAAAATGGCCCGGCTTTCCAGGCTGCATCTGCCGCTGGGAGCACTTCGGTAAAAAACAGATACCACATCAACAATTGGAGCAGCACCGGTACGTTACGGAAAAACTCGACATAGGCGTAACACAAACCCCGGATCAAAGCGTTGCGTGAAAAGCGGCCGACACCCAACAGCGTGCCCAAAATGGTGGTGAGAATAATGCCAATGATGGCAACGCGCAGGGTGTTGGTCAGGCCGACGATAAAGGCTTTCCAATAGGCCTGGCTGGAGTCGAAGGCGTAAAGGCTTTCGCCAATGTCAAAGCCGGCCGGGTTGACCAGAAAGTCAAAGCCGCTTTGTATGCCCCTGATTTTCATGTTGTACAGCGTATTGCTGGCCAAAAACCAGACACCCAAACCAATCAGGGTGACGGCCAGGAGCTGGTACAAAAGACCACGAAACGCCTGGCTGCGCCAGGACCAATTTTTCTTTTTCGGCGGAGATTTGGCTTGCATGGGCGGCAATGCTCAGGTAATTAACGACAAGATGGCAACGAGAAGAGGGCAAGAAAAAACGCTGCCGAACAACCGGTGAGTGGTTTGTTCGGCAGCGTCTGGTCAGGCTGACACTGAAAGCGCAGCGTTCAACTAAAAACGGCGTTTTAACGCAGTGGGTAGGCGTACACCAAACCGCCCTTATTCCACAGGTTGTTCACGCCACGTGGCAGGTTCACGGGAGACTTGTTGCCCACGTTGCGCTCGAAGCTCTCGCCATAGTTGCCTACCGCCTTGATAGCGCGGGTCATCCAGTCTTTGTCCAGGCCCAAGAGCTTGCCGGTGTCTTCTTCACCACCACCCAACAGACGCTTGACGACTGGGTCGGCGCTGGTGGCCTTCATGGAATCCACATTGGCAGAACTCACGCCGTACTCTTCGGCTTCCATCATGCCGTACATCACCCACTTGACGATGGCGAGCCACTCGTCGTCACCCCGGCGAACCATTGGGCCCAGGGGTTCTTTGGAGATCAGTTCGGAAAGAATCAGGTGTTCTTTCGGATCTTTGGCTTCCTTGCTGCGAATCGAGGCCAGGCCTGATGCGTCGGTGGTGTAAGCCACGCAACGGCCGGCAAAGTAGGCGGCATTGGCAGCTTCGAGCTTTTCAAACACCACAGGCTTGATGCTCAAATTGTTGGCTTTGGAGTAATCAGCCAGGTTTTTCTCGGTGGTGGTGCCCGATTGCACGCAAACGGTTTGACCCTTGAGCTGCTTGGCAGACTTGATCTTGCTCTTGGTGGTAACCATGAAGCCTTGGCCATCGTAGTAATTGACGACCGTTGCCGATAGACCCAACGAGGCATCGCGAGTCAGGGTGAAGGTGGTATTGCGGGGCAACACATCGACCTCACCGGATTGCAAAGCGGTAAAACGTTGCTGCGCAGAAAGGGGCACATATTTGACTTTTTCAGCGTCGCTCAGCACAGCAGCAGCCACGGCGCGGCAGACATCTACGTCCAGACCGGTCCATTTGCCGCTGGAATCCGCTTGGGAAAAACCGGCCAGACCCGTACTAACACCGCAGACTATCTGGCCACGGGCCTTGACAGCATCGAGTGTTTTGCCTGCATGGGCGGGCATGGCAAGCATGGCACCGCAGGCAGCCGCCACGGCGGCGATCAGTTTGATATGTTTCATCGTCATAAATAAACTCCAGTAAAAAGCATCGTGAAAATCCAGCCCAGATTGGTGCAAGATTAGCCGGGCATCATAGCTGTGCATGAACCATGCCAGGCATGGGGTTTGCACGGGGCTCATACAAGGCGGCAAATTGCAAAAGGAAAACCCTGATTGACCCCAATCTGGTGCGTCCACATACTCGCGTTCACTTTGTAGTGCCAAAAATTCACAGGAGCCATTGATGACCGAAAAAAAGATCCGTAAATTGCTTGACGGGGTTGAAGCCGGTAGCGTTTCACGCCGAACCTTTGTCGACCGCATGCTGGGCTTGGGATTGACGCTTCCAATGGCCTCCAGCCTGTTGTTCCATTCGGGCTTGGCCCAGGCGCAAACGGGTTCAAGTTACAAACCCACCAAACGTGGCGGCGGCGGGCCACTCAAAGTGTTGTGGTGGCAAGGTGCGACCTTGTTGAATCCGCATTTCGCGGTGGGTACCAAAGACCAAGAGGGTTCGCGTATTTTTTATGAACCTCTGGGTGCGTGGAGCAACGACGGCGACCTGATTCCGATTTTGGCAACTGAAGCCCCCAACCGTGCCAATGGCGGCGTTTCCGCCGACGGAAAAACCATTACCTGGAAGCTCAAGCGCAACGTCACTTGGCACGATGGCAAACCCTTTACCGCAGATGACGTGGTGTTTACCTGGGAATATTGTGCAGACCCAGCCACCTCGACCCTGACCCACGCCATTTACAAAGACATCAAAGTCGAGAAGGTAGATTCCCATACGGTTCGGGTCATCTACCCCAAAGCGCAGCCTTTTTGGGCCGACCCGTTTGTAGCCGCAAGCGGCATGATCATTCCGAAACATTTGTTTGAAAACTTCCGGGGTGCCAAGTCTCGCGAAGCCCCCACCAATCTGAAACCTGTTGGCACAGGCCCCTATAAGTTTGCCGATTTCAAGCCGGGCGATATGGTTCGCGGCGATCTGTATCCCGCTTACCACGAGGCCAATCGCCCGCATTTTGATTCGATTGAAATGAAGGGCGGTGGTGATGCGGTTTCTGCTGCGCGGGCCGTTATTCAGACCGGCGAATACGACTACGCCTGGAATTTGCAGGTTGAAGACGATATTCTGAAACGGCTGGAAGTGAATGGAAAAGGCAAGGTTGTGATCGTGCCAGGCGGCAATGTGGAGTTCTTGCTGTTCAATGCGACTGACCCCTGGACCGAGGTGGACGGTGAGCGTGCCAGCATCAAAACCAAACATCCGATTTTGAGCGACCCGGCGGTACGGGAGGCATTTAACTTGCTGGTTGACCGGCAGGGCATACAGGACAACATCTACGGGCGTACCGCATTTGCTACCCGCAACTTCCTGAACAACCCTGCCAAGTTCCGGTCCCCCAACACCAAATTCGAATTCGACGTGACAAAAGCTATGCAGGTATTGGAGACGGCAGGCTGGAAAGTTGGTGCGGATGGTATTCGTGCCAAAGACGGCAAAAAACTCAAGTTCGTATTTCAAACGTCAATCAATGCGCCGCGGCAAAAGACCCAGGCCATCATCAAGCAGTCTTGTCAAAAAGCCGGTATTGAGCTTGAACTGAAAAGTGTGCCGGCGGCGGTGTTCTTTTCGTCCGATGTCGCCAACCCGGACACCTACACCAAGTTTTATTGCGACCTGGAAATGTTCACCACGACCATGACGCAGCCCGATGGTGAATATTTCATGAACCAGTTTTATTCGCCACAAGTTGCCAACAAAGACAACAAATGGCAGGGCCGAAATATCACGCGTTGGCGCAATGCCGACTACGACAAAGCCTTCACTGCTGCCGAAGTGGAAGGAGACCCGGTGAAGCGGGCGGCTTTGTTTGTGCGCATGAATGACCTGGTGATTGAAGCAAGGGCGGTGGTTCCCATCGTGTTCAGGCCACGCGTGCAGGGTATCTCGCTGAAGCTCAATGCGCCCGTGAGCGGGTGGGACAACGACATGTGGCTCCTGAAGGATTGGTTCAAAGAAGCCTGATCCCGTGATTCCACACGTTATCGAAGCGCAGAGGTGGGTTCACTGAATGGGTGCCTACCTTGTGCGGCGCATGCTGATAGCCATTCCCAGCCTGATTGGCATCAGCATGGTGCTGTTTTTGGTGCTTGCGTTGGCACCGGGCGACCCGTTTGCCGAGCTGGTCAGCAACCCCAATGTGCCGCCTGAGGTAAGAGACAATTTGCGCAAATCGTTCGGGCTGGATGACCCCATTCCGGTGCGTTATTTGCGCTGGGCGGCGGCCATGGTGCAAGGTGATTGGGGGTTTTCCTTCATCAGCCGTATCAATGTCGACACGCTGATCATGCAGCGCTTGCCCACGACACTGGTGGTCATTGGCTCAGCCCAATTGCTGGCTTTGCTGATAGCCCTGCCGGTGGGCGTAATTGCTGCTTCACGCCCCTATTCCTGGTTCGACCGGATTGCCAACACGTTGGCGTTTATCGGGTTTTCATTGCCGACTTTTTTCACCGGCATTTTGCTGATTCTGGTGTTCAGCATCCAGCTGGATTGGTTGCCTTTTGTCTACCGCGCCGACATCAGTGAAACCGGTTGGCGCTGGTGGTGGGAACATGTGCGGCAATCCATCATGCCGGTTGCCGTTATCGGTTTGTTTTTGGCGGCTTCGATGACGCGCTTTGTTCGGTCTGCGGTGCTGGACGTTATCCGCCTGGACTACGTGACCACCGCCCGCGCCAAAGGTTTGGCCGAACGCTGGGTGATTGTGAAACACGTGGTACGCAACGCCATGATTCCCGTGGTCACCCTGGTGATGTTGCAAATGCCGGCGATTTTTGGCGGGGCCATCGTCACCGAACAGATTTTCCGGGTGCCGGGGATCGGCTCACTGCTGATTACCTCGATTTTGTCCAACGACACACCCGTGGTGATGGCCGTGACGTTTGTGTTTTCCTGTTTGGTGATTGCTTGTAATTTGATGGCAGATTTGCTTTATGCTTGGCTCGACCCCCGAATCTCTTTTAGCTGAGTTGCCGCAGTTGGGCAAAGCAGGCACTGCTGCGTTGGCCGGCAGTTTGCCGCCCCGTTCACTCGGTGCGGAAACCTGGAAGCGGTTTCGTCACCATAAACTGGCTTTGGCGGGCGCGGTGTTGCTGGCCTTTATCGTGTTGGCCGTTTTGCTGGGGCCACTGGTCTGGAAGCTGCCCATCAACGAAATTGATTTCAAGGCCAAATTGCAGGGCCCATCCTGGGCGCACCCGTTGGGCACCGATGATCTAGGGCAGGACCTGCTGGCCCGCATGTTGTACGGTGGCCGTATTTCCATCGCGGTTGGGTTTGCCGCCATGGTGATTGCCATTGTGGTGGGAGTTGTGATTGGCGCGATTGCCGGCATGTCACGTGGCTTGCTCGACAGTGCCCTGATGTGGTTGGCCGACCTGTTTCTTTCTTTGCCGCAACTGCCGTTTCTCTTGTTGTTGATCTACCTGTTCCGCGATTCGCTGAAAGCGTGGGTGGGCGTGGAAGCGGGTG
>JANOVW010000291.1:0-5595 GCA_031417575.1 Rhodoferax sp.
GTTTTCGTCGCTCAAACGTGAGCGCGGCTGGGTTGACATGAATGACCTGGAGACCGCCGCGCAATTGCTGCTTGCAGATCCGGTGTTGTCGGGCTGGGTGCAACAGCGTCTGGATGCGCGCATCCGCCATGTGCTGATTGATGAATTTCAAGACACCAGCCCCTTGCAATGGCAAGCCTTGTACGCCTGGTTGTCCGCCTACGCGGGCAGTGGCGCGGGCCAGGCCCCCAGCGTTTTTGTAGTGGGTGACCCCAAGCAGAGCATTTACCGGTTTCGCCGGGCCGACCCCCAGGTATTTCGGGCGGCCAAAGCGTTTGTGCGGGATGGCTTGCAGGGCAATGTGCTCAGTTGTGACCACACGCGGCGCAATGCAACCCAGGTAATGGCGGTCGTCAACCGCGTCATGTCAGATGCCATGCAGGGGCGGTTTGAAGGCGACGTCTATGACGGATTCCGGCCCCACAGCACCAGTTCCGAGTCTGCCGGTGAGGTGCTGTGCCTGCCGCCGATTCCGCGCCACGCTGCAGATACTTCGCGTACCCCGGAAGCGGGTGCTGAGCCCAATGAAGCTGACCATCCCGCCGCAGTCGCAGAGCCGGTACCGGCATGGCGAGACAGCCTGACGACTCCCCAGACGGAACCTGAAGAGGCCTTGCGCACGCTCGAAGCCCAACAGGCAGCCCGCTGGATTGCTGCGCAAATATCGCCCCAGGTGGGCCATGGTTTACCTGGCAAAGACGTCATGGTGCTGGCGCGCAAACGTGCCGCCCTGGGGCCCTTGCATGAGGCGCTGCGTGGTTTGGGTATAGCCTCCCAAATCGGCGAAAAGACAGCCCTGATCGACTGCTGTGAAGTGCAGGACGTGGTGGCGCTGCTCGATGTTCTGGTGTCGCCACAACATGATTTGTCATTGGCGCGCACGCTTAAATCGCCCTTGTTCAACGTGTCAGATGAGGCTCTGATTCAAATCGCTTTGGCCTGCCGGGCACAGCGGAATCAAGTGACGCGACCGACCCGACAGCCGATACCGCAGATACCGGGCGATAACCTGGGCACCAACATAGGCGAGCAACACCTGGGCAGCACGGTGTGTTGGTTCGACCTGTTGTCATCACCCCAAGTCAATCACCCCGACCTGCAAGGCATTGCCAGCCGCTTGCAGCAGTATCAGCGGTGGATTCAACAGTTGCCGCCACACGATGCTTTGCAAGCCATTTACAGCCATGGCGACGTGTTGGCCCGGTTTGCAAGCGCTGCGCCAACCAGCCAACGCCAGGCCGTTTTGGCCAATTTGCAGTCCTTGTTGTGGGTCGCCTTGCAGGTGGGTGGCGGGCGTTTTGTAACCCCGTATCAATTGGTGCGCGCGCTCAAGGCAGGTTCTGAAGTTGCGGCGGCGGCCGTGCAGCCCAACGCCGTGCGATTGCTGACGATTCATGGTGCCAAGGGTCTCGAGGCGCATACGGTGTTGGTTTTGGACACCGATGCCAATGCATCCAAAACAGAATCCATGGGCATCTTGCTGGATTGGCCAGGGCAGGCCGATGCACCCCGCCGGTTTGTCTTTTTGGCCAGTGAAAACCGGCCCAGTGCCGACGTAGCCGAATTGTTGGCCAACGAACAACGCGAACGCCAGCGCGAAGAGATCAATGCCCTGTACGTGGCGATGACGCGCGCCCGGCAGCGGCTGGTGGTCTCCAGCATCGAGCCGCATCGCAGCGCACCCGGCAGTTGGTGGGCCCGCCTAAAGGGGCTGGCCCAGCCTGTTGTGGCAACTGAGCAAGCCGCTTTGCTGCAAACGGTTAGCGCAAGCAGCGAGGCGCAGGGTAGCGGTTTGGTCACTCAGATGAGCCTGGAGGAACCGCTGGAGTTTGAGCTGGCCGTGCTCCCACCCGCACCCCCGCGCACGGCAATTGCAGAATCCATTGAGGCGGTTGATGAAGCCATTCATGGGCGTGAGGATGCATCAGGCCAGGCACCCAACAACAGCAAATATATTTCCAGCATGGGCGAGGCCCTGCACCGGCTGTTGCAATGGGGTGTTTTAAGCCTGCCGATGGCTTGTGCTGCGGCCGCAGAATTTGATTTGGACGATACCGCAGCAGGGGCGGTCTTGGAGATGGCAACACGGATAAAAACGGGCCAAGGTGCATGGGTGTGGGTATCCACCGAGCTCACGTTTGAGGGCAATGAAGTCGAATTGAATGTCAACGGCCAGTCGCTGTTCATCGATCGGCTCGTGCAGCGATGTGATACCGGCCACTGGTGGGTGCTGGATTACAAAATGACCCACAGGCCCGAACAAGACCCGGCGCTGCTGGCGCAATTGACGGGCTACCGCCATGCGGTGCAAGGCGTTTACCCGCAGGCGACGGTCAGGGCTGCCTTTTTGACCAGCAAAGGCGATTTGGTCGAAGTGGGCTTGGTTTCGGATGGGGTGAGTGAGTTAAAATTGTTAACTTAAATAGCGTTTAATATTTTAATTAATATTAATTATTAAAATTTACTATAATTAGAGTAGCTAATTATGCAATAAATTAATTAACAATATCCTAAATTGTCATCAAATTAATTTTCATATAGATATATTGAGTAAAGAGAGCTAATTTTGATTCAAATTCAGAACCTCGTCGGTTATTGGCCGTGTAAATGACCACGGTGATCGTGATCGGTGGTGGGCCGGCAGGCCTCATGGCGGCCGATCAGCTGGCCCGCTTGGGCCTAAAAGTTTATCTTTACGATGCGATGCCCTCTGTGGGGCGCAAGTTCCTGTTAGCCGGCAAAGGCGGCATGAATTTGACGCATTCTGAAGCGCTGCCTGCATTCGTGACACGTTATGCAAGCCAGCAGCCCATCGCCACCTGGTTGTCAGATTTTGGTCCTGAAGCGGTGCGGGATTGGGCCAAAGGCCTCGGGATAGACACATTTATCGGCACCTCGGGCCGCGTGTTCCCCATCTCGTTGAAAGCGGCCCCGCTGTTGCGCGCCTGGCTGCACCGCTTGCGTCACTATCCGGTGCCAGTTGAGTTTCATATGCGCCACCGCTGGATAGGTTGGTCAGAGCCAGGTGAGTCCGCAACACTGCAAGGCACCCAGCCCTTGGCGGGCAATGCCGTGCCTTTGCGCCCGTCAGTCTGGTTTGAAACGCCAGAAGGCAAGGTGCAGGCGTCGGCCGACGCGGTGCTGTTGGCCTTGGGTGGGGCAAGCTGGCCGCAATTAGGGTCTAACGGGGCCTGGGTGCCGCTGCTTCAAGAACGGGGTGTCTCGATCTCGCCATTGGCCAGCGCCAATTGCGGCTTTGATGTGAGCGGTGGCTGGAGCCCTTTTTTCTCCAGCCGATTTGCAGGCCAACCCTTCAAGTCTGTGGCAATCCGGATTCCCACGATGGGCAGGCTACTGGCTGAAATCGAGAAGGCCACTGATGTCGACTTTGACAGCGGCTCGCCGGGCTTGGCCTTCAGCAAAAAAGGGGAGTTTGTGGCAACCGAATCGGGGGTTGAGGGAAACCTGATTTATGCCGCATCCAGCTTGCTGCGCGACACGTTGCAGGCGCATGGCACGGCGAGCTTTCTGCTTGACCTGTTACCCGATGTGCCATTGGCGCAGGTGTTGCGCGAGGTGGCGCACCCGCGCGGTTCGCGTTCAATGTCGAGCCACCTCAAAAGCCGATTAAAGCTGGACGGTATCAAAAGCGCGATCTTGCATGAGTGTTTGCCCAAAGCCGATGTTGCCAACCCGGTCGCGCTGGCCCGGGCTATCAAGGGTTTGCCAATTCATCTGCGTGCGGCTCGTCCGTTGGCAGAAGCCATCAGCACCGCAGGCGGTGTTTGTTTCGACAGCCTGCAGGGTGGCCTCATGCTTCAGAAAGTGCCCGGTGTTTTCTGCGCGGGTGAAATGCTCGATTGGGAAGCTCCAACGGGTGGTTATCTGCTCACTGCTTGTCTGGCCAGTGGCTGGCGGGCAGCACAAGGCATCGTCGATTACCTGCAAGCCCAAAACGTGAAGCCATAAAATGCCCTAAAGCCACGGCTTGAGCCAGCCTAACCCGGCCGATGTGCCGGCTGGTTCGCCGCCCTTGAGGGGGCGGTATTCACAACCAATCCAGCCGTTCCAGCCGCACGCTGCACTGACCTCATCAATCACCGCAAACACATAGGGGTAGTTGATTTCACCCAGATCGGGTTCATGGCGTTGTGGGACACCGGCAATCTGGAAATGGCCCACCCGGCCCGTTGGCAGATAGTGGCGTATTTTGCTGGTCACATCACCTTCAACAATTTGGCAGTGGTACAGATCCATCTGCACTTTCAGGTTAGGCAGACTGATCTCCTGCACGATGTCATGGGCATGATCCTGCCGGTTCAGGAAAAAGCGCGGAATATCCCTTGTATTGATGGGTTCGATCAAAATATCCAGTCCGGCTTTGGCGGCTTCTTGTGCCGCCCACCGCAGGTTGCGCACGTAGGTAGGCTGAACATCGGCGCGCTCGAGTCCGTCAGGCACTAGCCCGGCCATGACATGGATGCGCGGGCATTCCAGCGCATGGGCGTAGTCAATGGCCAAGTGCAGGCCCTGCCGAAACTCGGCCTCGCGACCGGCCAGACAGGCGGTTCCACGGGTGTTGTTTTCCCAGGCCAGCGCATGGCTGGCGCGGTCAGTACCACCGGGCGGCATGTTGAACAAAACCTGTTGCAGGCCATTGTGTTTGAGTCGCGCGCTGATCGCTTGTTTCTCCCATGCATAGGGAAACAGGAATTCAACCGCCCTGAACCCATCTTTTGAAGCGGCTTCAAACCGATCCAGAAAATCCAGCTCGGGGTACATCATGGAAAGGTTGGCGGCGAATTGGGGCATGCTTTGTGACGGTGTGATTGCGTTAGTTTGTGGCCAATTTTGCCCGAAAACCGGCGCCTGTTCGTGCGATTCTCCGCCTTCAAATTGAAGGCATCAAGGTTTGCCCTAGGTTCAATCCCCCGGCAAACAGGGAAGAATCTTACAAGTTCCCGCAAGCGCGGTTAACGGGTTGTCGCAGAGCAGGTTGAAGGGACGAAGCTGCGATTTTTAAGGCTGATTCGACGGCGTCTTTTTCATTTAATCAGGTAAAGCTACATGTCATCTTTGGACACGATCCCCTCAGTATTGGGCACTACACCAGCAGCATTGGGATCTATGGCAGAGGCCGACGATGCGTCGTCCAGCAGCATTTGGATGAAGGGTGTTTTTTGGATCGCATTGGGCCTGCTGGCTTGGGGCAGTTATGGCTATCTCTTCAAGTGATGCTGCCGGCCTCTGTTTCCCAAGACATTGCCCTTAAATTCTGCGCTTAAAAACTGCGCTTAGACAAGGCCACATGACGGCGGCGAGCAACCCAATTCATTGAATCCGCTTGTCATAAAAAGAAAGACAAGGGATCGAATAGACCAAAGAGAAAGTTGACGAGCCTCTACCCCGGCACTGGTTTGGCAGTTAGGGCTGCTTGGTTCCCCACCTGACCCGGTTGGCCGCTTCCCCATGCGGGAAGGCCCGTCAAGGTGTATTTTACCCCCTCGCTCCACCCTTTGCGGGTCGTTTCCCCCCAAGGGGACTAATTTCCTTTGG
>JANOVW010000292.1:0-1749 GCA_031417575.1 Rhodoferax sp.
AAGAGTTGCTCAACCCGGCGCACGATGGCTTCGCAACGCACGCGGTTCAGGTCGCGGTCATAACCGTTCAGCTCTGCCGTACCGGCGATACGAAGCCGGTCACTGTCGGGGCCGGTGAGGCGTGAGAACACGAGTTTGAATTCGTCGTCCGTCAGGCTGACCTGGTGCGCCATGGCGGCATCTTTCACCGGCATCGTGACAGAATACCCCTTGGCCGGGTAGATCGGCAGGTTGATGCCCAAAGGCGCGGCGTAAATCGGGCTGAGTGAGCCCATGGCCAACACATAGGCATCAGCCCGCAGGCGCTGGAAGCGCCCTTCGCTGTCGGTCGCCTCCACATGGTCCATCTGGCCACCCGCCTCGCGCAAGGCAGTAATGGTGTGGCTCATCAAAAACTTCACGCCGGCTGCCTCGCACAGCCTGACCAGCTCACGGGCAAACCGGTTGGCATCGCCCGATTCGTCTTCGGCGGTGTACGTGGCACCGGCCAGTTGCCCGCGGATGTGGGCCAGTGCGGGCTCGATTTTGATCGCCGCTTCAGCGCTGATCACCTGGCGCTCGCAGCCCAGCGCGCGCATTTGTTCGGCCGGGCCGTAAGAGGCTTCAAATTCCTTTTGCGAAGTGTAGAAATGCAAGATGCCTTGCGTGCGCTGGTCGTAATTCAGGCCGGTGGCGCGGCGCAGTTCTTGCAACATGCTGCGGCTGTAAGTGCCCAGGCGCACGATTTGCTCAATGTTGTGTCGGGTGCGGGCGGGCGTGCATTCGCGCAAAAACTGCAAACCCCAGAGCCACTGGCGCATGTCGGCCCGAATGCGAAACAGCAATGGCGCGTCTTCTTTGCCCAGCCATTGCAGCACCTTCAGCGGTGCGCTGGGGTTGGCCCAAGGTTCAGCGTGGCTCACAGAAATCTGGCCGCCGTTGGCAAAACTGGTTTCAGCCGCCGGGTTGGCCTGGCGATCCACCACGGTGACATCGTGGCCCAACTGGGAGAGGTAATAAGCGGAGCTGACGCCCAACAGGCCGCTGCCAAGGATAAGAACTTTCATTGAAGAACCTTTTGAGGAATCGGTGTGCGCGCCATGCGGGGTGGGCCATGAACTGAATGGCAACCTCGCGCGAAACCCGCACAGCCGCTCCCCCTGTCCTTGGTACCTGAGAGATTCACGCCCGGCCAGCATGGCCCTGCGCTTGCTCCTTCGGTGCGCCTTGATCAAGTAGTCAAGGCGGCTCTCCAGACGGCGATCAACAAAAGCAAGCAGTGGTGGTGACCTGAGCGTTCATGGGAGTTTGCGCCTTCGGTGGAACGACACATGCAATATAGTGCCGATCTCTCTCCTGCTTGGGTGAATTATGCTGCATGTCAATGGCATTGACAAGGGCATTTTGAACCCCGGTTGCTGGGGTTTACCCGCAATTTCTGGAAAACCGGTGCTTGCGCGGTTCGCCAACGATGTTGGTGTCCGCGCTGCCAGGCAGATTCACACGGGTCAATGGGAAGCAAGCGTTTTGGCAATCGACGGCTCGTAGGCACCATCCACCAAAATAAACAACATGCGGCAGGGCTTGCCAGATCGGTTGGCCCAGGCATGGTTGGTACCACGCTGGATGACCACGCTGCCAACTTTGAGTTCAACTTCGCTGTCATCCAGCACCAGGGTGAGTTCACCTTCAATCACGATACCGTAATCCACTGTTTCGGTGCGGTGCATCAGCGGGTGGGGTGAATCAGCCTTGACGGTCGAAGCCGCC
>JANOVW010000293.1:0-6035 GCA_031417575.1 Rhodoferax sp.
TGTTCGCGGGTTTCGGTTTTTGCAGGTTGCGGCCACATGCCAATTTGGGTATTGCTGCGCGCGTAGTAGCCCAAACCAGGCGAATAAAGGGCCAGCGCCATGAACTCATCGAACGGCAGCCACCCGCCAGCGCGGCTCAGCGCGGCGCTGATGTGGGCCTGCAGCGGGTCGGGCAATGGGTTGGTTAAAATCAGGTCATCTGCCATTTGGGAAGCATTGTCGGTGATGGCAACCGACCCTTTTTGAGCGGCGGGCTCTCTCATCAGCTCCCGTTTCAGTTCCCGCTTTAGTTCCCGTATCCGTCGGTGGCCTGATAAATACCACCCGATACCCTGAAATCCAAGGCCTGCCTGTCGACCACTGCCCCATGAACTTGCCGCCTCTTCAAAAGACAGTCCTGATCACGGGCGCTGCCAAGCGCCTCGGACGTGAAATTGCCCTGGCCTTGGCAGGCGCGGGTTGGCGGGTTGCCGTTCACTGTCGGCAATCCAGAGCCGAAGCTGATCAGACCGCCCGGGCGTGTGCCAAGCTGACGCCCGGCAGTGAGGTGTTTGGGGCCGACTTGTCTGACGAAACCGCGGTGCGCGCCTTGTTGCCGGCGGTCATCGCCCGCATGGGGCCGGTGGATGCAGTGGTGAACAACGCGTCTTTGTTTGAACACGATAGCGCCTCAACTTTTACCTTGAAATCGTTCGACCAACACCTGCACGCGAACACGGGAGCCGCCATATTGCTGGCGCAGGCCCTGCACGCCCATGTTGCCGCTCGGCAAGGGCATGGGGTGGTGGTGAACATGCTGGATCAAAAACTCTGGAACCCGAACCCGGATTTTTTCAGCTACACACTTTCCAAGGCAGCGCTTGAATCGGCCAATACCTTGCTGGCAATGGCCCTGGCGCCGCAGTTGCGGGTGGTCGGGGTGGCACCGGGCTTAACCCTGACCAGCCACATGTTGAGCGACGAGAAATTTCAGCAACTCCATCAGCAAAGCCCGCTGGGGCGCTCGTCTACGGCTGCAGATGTCGCAGCAACCGTGCGATTTGCGCTGGAAAACCCATCCATCACCGGAACCACTTTGCTGGTCGATGGTGGCCAACACTTGATGAAATTTGAACGCGATTTTTCGCTGATGTGAACCCAATTCCTATGACCATAACCCTGCCGGTCAAAACCGGTCTGCAGACACTCACACTGACGGGGCTGCGTTTTGATGCCAATCTGGGCATTCTGGAATCAGAAAAAACAGCGCCGCAACCGATCGAGGTGGATGCCGAATTGCACTTGGGCTCGCAACCCTTGTTGCCGCGTGACGATGACATTCACCATGTGCTGGACTATCGCCGCGTACGGCGCATCATCATTGACGAATGCACGGCCGTGCACGTCAATTTGCTGGAAAGCCTGATTGGCAAAGTAGCCCACCGGCTGATGCAATTGCCGGGTGTTTTGGGCGTTCGCGTCAAAATTGCCAAACTCGAAATTTTTGACGACTGCGAAGTAGCCATTCGCGTCGAAACCGGCCAATGGTGAAACCCGCATGAACGCATTGCTTGAAACCCAAAAACTTGAAAAACGCCTGTGTCGGCAAGTAGGCCAGGCGATTATTGATTTCAACATGATCGAGCAAGGCGACAAGGTCATGGTCTGCGTGAGCGGCGGCAAAGACAGCTACGCCATGCTGGATATCCTGCTCAAACTCAAGGCCCGTGCGCCGATTGATTTTGACCTGATCGCCGTCAACCTCGACCAAAAACAGCCCGGTTTTCCCGAGGATGTGTTGCCGCATTACCTGCACACGTTGGGGGTGCCTTTTCACATCGAAAACCAGGACACCTACAGCATCGTCAAGCGGGTCATTCCTGAAGGCAAAACGCTGTGCAGTTTGTGCAGCCGTCTGCGCCGGGGCATTTTGTACCGTGTGGCCGACGAACTCGGGGCTACCAAGATTGCACTGGGGCATCACCGTGATGACATGTTGCAGACTTTTTTCCTGAACATGTTTTTTGGCGGAAAACTCAAAGGCATGCCGCCCAAACTGGTCAGCGATGATGGCAAACACATTGTGATCAGGCCCATGGCCAATGTTGCCGAAAAAGACCTGGTGCGCTGGGCAGCCCATCGCGAATTTCCCATCATTCCATGTACCTTGTGTGGAAGCCAGGAGAACCTGCAACGCAAACAGGTTGGTGCCATGTTGCGGGATTGGGAAAAGAAATTTCCTGGGCGTATTGAGAGCATGTTCAGCGCCCTCCAAAACGTCGTTCCTTCGCACCTGATGGACGGCAAGCACCACGATTTCAAAGGCATTCGCGCGACAGGTGTGGCCAGCGACGATGGCGACCTGGCGTTTGACCCGCCCAGTTTTCCAGCAGCTGCCGCGCCGGGCCTGGCCATGCTTCAACCGCTTCAAAAACTAGTACCACCAGACTCGTTTGCTGCGGCAGAGCAGCCCGTGCCAGCGTTGGCATGATCGAGCCGACCCGCATCATCGCCATTCGCCATGGCGAAACGGCGTGGAACGTTGCCACCCGCATTCAGGGCCAGCTGGACATTGGGCTGAACCCAATGGGGCGATGGCAAGCCAGCCAGTTGGCCAAGGCACTGGCGGATCAGACCTTTGGCGCAATCTATTCCAGCGACTTGTTACGCGCCTGGGACACGGCCATTTCAGTGGGCGATGCCGTCAACACACCGGTGCAAACCGTCATTGCCTTGCGGGAACGCGGTTTTGGCGTTTTTGAAGGCAAGACGTTTGAGCAAATCGACCAATCTTGGCCCGATCAAGCGCAGCGTTGGCGCCAACGCGACCCGGCCTTTTCACCGGAAGGCGGCGAATCGCTGATCGATTTTCGGGAGCGCATCGTAGGCGCTGTGAACCAACTTGCCATGGCCCACGCGGGCGATCAAATTGCCTTGGTGGCGCATGGCGGTGTGATGGACGTGCTTTACCGCGCCGGCACGCGCCAGGAGATTCAGGCGCCCCGGACCTGGGACTTGGGCAACGCCACCATCAACCGCCTGCTCTGGACACCCGAGGGCTTGAGCATTGTGGGTTGGGGCGACAAACAGCATCTGGAAAACCAAGGGGCGTTGGACGAATCAGCCGCCTGAAGCCGTTGAGGTCACCACCCGTTCCACGGATTCCATTTCCAAATCATCAATGGAGTAGGCGTGCCGACAACGACAGTGCATTGGCACGGCTAGGCGGCACGACGACCTCCAGTGATGATTTGAAATGGAATCAGAACCAATAACCCAGGTTAAAGCGGATACCCTTCACGTCTTTTTCGCCCTGCAGCAGGGTGACACCGGCGCGCAAATAGCTGCTGGCCACACCACCACTCTTGTTGGTTCCTACCGTCAGGCCGATTTCATGGTACTGGTTGGAGTACAACTCGGTGCCGGTATACAGGGTATGGATGTACGAGGTTTCATAGGCGACGGAGCGCCCCATGAGAGTGGCCGGGAACGAGGCCATCACACCATTGCGAAACACGGTGTTGCGGATGCCCGGATCAAAGGAATAGCTGCCACCCGACAGTTTGGACGATTGATACAAACCGGCCATGTTGCCGATCGACAAGTCGAAACCGGACAGCTTCATCGAGTACTGACTGGTGAGTGAGGCTGCCATCATGGCTGCCGCAGAACCCAAGTCAATACTGCCGGTGATGCCGTAGCCCACACCCGGTGTCAGCGACCAGGCATCATTGATCGGGAATCGGTAAGAAACCCCCAAATTGGCACCAATGGTTTTCGCACCCGCCGTGTTGGTCACCGTGATGGGCATATAGACCGACCACTGGCGGCCCGGGTTGGCGTCGGGCCGGTAGGTGTAGGAGATCGGCAATGTGGTGGAGTCGCTGGTCAGGCCACCCTGGCTGAAACTGCCAACACCCAAACCAATGCCGATCAGGTTGTTCACAGGCTGACCGGCCGCCCCGGCGTTGGAAGCCACCTGGGTGAAATTGCGGTCAAAGTCACCCATCACCATTTGCGACTGCATGGATGACGGGTTGCCGGCGACCGGGTCTATCGGCGAGAGGCGAACCAACTCACGCTGAAGGCGGTTTAGCAAATCGGCCCCCGAACTCTTCAAGTATTCACGAATGTCTTCGATATTGGCATCACGGGTGCCTTTGGCTGAAAAAACCACGTTTTCATTCAGCGCCGGGATCAGGAAAGTGACGGCCGTTGAATTGGCTGTGGTCTGCAGCACCAACGGCATACCCCGGTAACCCAATCGGATGACGGCGGCAGAGTTGGCGTTGTAGGCGGCGTTAACCTCACTCACGCCCGCTGTTTTGCCCTTGTCAAACTGGTCAGACACGGTGGTGAACCCAACGGTGGCGGTCTGGGTACCGCCCGTCAGCGTGTCGGTGGCCGGGTTGTAGGTGCCATTCACGTTGACCGTCATGTCAAACGGCTTGTCCGTCAGGAAAGGGCCCGCCTGGGCTGACAAGGCAAGCCCTGCGAGCAGGGTAAACGTGGCAGAAGAAACGGCTGCGCGGGCAGCAAGGGCTTGTTTCATGAGTTGTCCGATACAAAGTAAATATTTGTTCACAAGCCTAACCAATTTTGCAGGTTGTAACAAGGGTTTCAGACAAGGTGTGGTTTTGATGCATGTGCCGGTATGAAACGACGACTCCATCACAACCAGGAAACCTCCATGCACCTCATTCAGGATATGGCCTGCCAGATGGCGTGGGGCCAGATAGCTGTGATCGCACAGATTGATTTCCCCGATGCCACCGCAATGGGGCCGGGCGCACGGCTGGGGTGAGTTGAGCTGTTGCGACTTACATCACTCAGAATTTTTCATTCTGTTTAAGTTTTTAAATGATTTAATGAAAAATAATATACATTTTCATATATTATTTATATAGCTATTTATGCAATTCATATTAAAACAAAAACCTTTTTATTTTTATAGTAATTTCTACAAATAAATAAAATTCAAATTTGGGCAAATGCATAGGGTTAACCCCGCCCAAAAAGCGGCCTAAATAGAGCGGACACCCTCTTCGCAAGCGACCCAGCGTGGGCACAATGCGGCCATGAGCAAAGTCATCGTTTTCGCTTCGCCCCTGTTTTTCCTGCTGATCGGCATTGAATACTGGTGGAGCCGCCGCCCCGGCAGTGCGGCGGCGCTGGCTCGCGCGGTGCCCGGCGCGATGCCCGTGGGTTACCGCCTGAATGACACCTTGGGCAACCTCAGCCTGGGCATGATCAGCCAGCTGTGGGGCGTGCTGACGCGGCTGGTGCAGATTGCCATTTACGGTGTGGTGTACAGCGCCTTCGCGCTGTTCCCGAATGAAGCCTTTTGGTCCACCTGGTATGGCGTTTTGCTGGCGCTGGTTCTTTACGATTTTTGCTATTACTGGCTGCACCGGGGCGGCCACGAAATTGCACTGCTGTGGGCGGCCCACGTGGTGCACCACCAAAGCCAAACCTTCAACCTCGCCACGGCGTTGCGCCAGCCATCAACTTACTTTTTGTTTGGCTGGATTTTTTACCTGCCCCTGGCCATCCTCGGTGTGTCTCCGCTGGTTTTTGGCATCGTGGCGCTGATCGATTTGTTGTACCAGTTTTGGGTGCACACCGAATACGTCGGCAAACTGGGCTGGTTTGACCGCTGGTTCTGTTCACCCTCCAACCACCGGGTGCACCATGCCGTGAATGACGGATGCCTCGATAAAAACTATGGCGGCATCCTGATCATTTGGGACCGCCTGTTTGGCAGCTATTGCGAAGAAACAAAACCCTGCATTTACGGCACCCGCAGCCAGCTCAACAGCTGGGATCCGCTGTGGGCCAATGCGGAGGTCTACGCTGGCTTGGCGCAAACCAGCCGTCAGGCCAGCCGCTGGCCTGACAAACTTCTCGTTTGGTTCAAGCCCCCCGGATGGCAACCACCCAGCCTGGTTTTGTCTGCCTCAAAACCGGCCTTTGACGTGGCCCGCGTCAGCACCTTTGATCCACCCATGGGCCAAGGGCTGATGCTGTTCAGCGCCTTGCAGTTTGTCGGTCTGCTG
>JANOVW010000294.1:0-1521 GCA_031417575.1 Rhodoferax sp.
TGTTACGCCGTGGATCCGCAATCTGGAAAAACTGGGCATCAAGCTCAATTTCCGGCCGGTGGATTTTGCGTTGTACCAGCAGCGTTTGCAAAAATTCGAGTTTGACATCACCACCCTGGCTTACCCAGGTACCCACAGCCCAGGGCAAGAATACGCTGACATGTTTGGCAGCAAAGCGGCCGATATTGAAGATTCAGGCAACCTCACCGGCATCAAAAACCCGGCGGTGGATGCGTTTATCAACAGCATGACCGGTGCCAAAACCAAGGCTGCATTGATGCCAGCCTGCCGCGCACTCGAGCGGGCCATCACCCACAGCCACGTTTTGCTGCCACAGTACACCGCGGGCACGCACCGTATTGCCTACAACGCCAAACGCCTGGAGAAACCCAAAGACATGCCACCTTATGCCCCCGGCGAAGCCTGGGCCATCGATACCTGGTGGTTTAAATAACCATGTTCGCCTACATCCTCAAACGCCTGCTGTTGATGATTCCCACCTTGCTGGGGGTGCTGCTGCTGACGTTTATCGTGATTCAGTTCGTACCGGGTGGGCCGGTCGAGCAATACCTGGCAGAGGCCAAGGCAGGTGGCATTGGCGGCACCAGTGGCGGCGCTGCCGAGGGCGGCGGCATGACGTACCGGGGTAGCCAAGGCGTAGACCCCAAACGCATCGAACAAATCAAGGCGCTTTATGGCTTCGACAAGCCGGCGCACGAACGTTTCATCCAGATGGTGGGCCAGTTTGCGCGGTTTGATTTGGGCAAGAGCTTTTTTCAAAACAAGGCGGTGTCGCAGCTGATCTGGGAAAAACTGCCTGTCTCCATCAGCCTGGGGTTATGGACGTTTTTCATCAGCTACCTCATCGCGGTGCCGCTGGGCGTTGCCAAGGCAGTTCGGGCTGGCTCGCGCTTTGATCTGGTCACCACCTTGCTGATCTTGCTGGGTTACGCCATCCCGGGTTTTGTGCTGGGTGTGGCTTTGCTGGTCATTTTTGGCGGCCAGTTGCAGTGGTTTCCGCTGCGCGGGCTCACCTCGCCCAACTGGGACGAACTGAGTGCAGGTGCCAAAGTGGTCGATTATTTATGGCATATCGCCATGCCCCTCACGGCAATGGTGCTGGGCAGTTTTGCCGTAACAGCGATGTTGACCAAAAACGCTTTTCTGGAAGAGATTCGAAAACAATACGTGGTAACCGCCCGCGCCAAAGGGCTGAGTGATCGCCAAGTGTTGTGGAAACACGTTTTCCGCAATGCGCTTATCCCCATCATCACGGGTTTTCCGGCGGCTTTTATCGGCGCGTTTTTTGCGGGCTCGCTGCTGATTGAAACGCTGTTTTCGCTCGATGGCCTGGGCTTGCTGAGTTACGAAAGCGTGATACGGCGCGATTACCCGGTGGTGCTGGGCACCTTGTACCTGTTCACACTGATTGGCTTGGTGACCAAACTCATCAGTGATTTGTCTTACGTCTGGGTCGACCCGAGGGTGAAGTTTGACTGAGCCTGTTGCCACCGCCGACGC
>JANOVW010000295.1:0-2291 GCA_031417575.1 Rhodoferax sp.
CGAAAACACGCAGCAAAAAGGTGCCCCCAAATCCGCCCCAGATTCTGCAGAAGAAGGCTGGAAATACGTGCCGAAAAATGTGGTGACAACTCGTCGCCGGAGACGCCCCCCAAGTGCGTCTGCAACGTTACGTTGATTTGACCAACGACTGCATCGCCGCCCGCAGACCCGACACCGCCATTGGCATTCACGTGTGCCGGGGCAATTCCAAAAGCGGCTGGATCGCCGAGGGCGGTTACGAGCGCATTGCCGCCACGGTGCTGGGCCTGGTGACCACCAAATTTGGCGCGCTGGAAAGCAGCCATGATTTGCTGCGCCGCATTGACGAAGCCAGCCGCCTGGTGCCGCTGGACGATTTGGCGATCAGCCCCCAATGCGGATTTGCCAGCACAGTGGAGGGCAACATCATCACCCCGGACGACCAGTGGTGCAAACTGGAACGTGTGGTGCAAGTTTCAAAGATGGCTTGGAAATAAATCAGCCTGACACAATGTTGGTCGTCGCGTTGGGATCAAACCCGGCGCCATCGCCCCCCAAAATCAGGTCTGAAAGCCCGTCTTGTTCGCGCTTGGACAGGTAGGCGTGCATCATGTCGTACAGGCCTTCAACCGTGCGCTCTTTGCTGTTGGATTGGGTAATCGCCATGTCCAGCGTCACGGTGATGGGCTTGCCCGACATCATCACCTCGACCTTGGGCTGCGCACCCAATTGCTGGCGTACCAGCGCAGCGGCGCGCTCGCGTGTCACACCGGGCAGCAACAGCGCAAATTCAACCGTATCGGTGCGGGCTGCAATGCCTTCACCGGGCACTTTGCCAATACCCTGCACGATTTGGGCATACAGGTCATTGGTCATTTTGCGGCCCACGCGCTCGGGCATGTCACGCAGGCTGGCGCCATTGAGCAGCACCATGGAAAAAGGCCGGTTCTTCTTTTGGCAATCGGCCAGCAGCAGGGCGCCATGCACAAAAAAACCGGTTTCGTTGTACAGCAGCGTATGGGTGTCGCGCAGGTTCGATTCGACCCGGGTGTCCGCCAGCCGGATCGATTGGCCAAAAACAGTGGCCAAAAACAACATCAGCACCAACGAGCCGCCTTGTATCAAGCCCGTTTGCCATGTAGGCGGCGATTCTGCCAGCCAGCAGGCCAGGGCGAATTCAACCACCGTCAACACTGAAACCAAAATCGCCCAGGGGGTCGCCAACAACAATGCGTAGAACACGCCAATCATCAGCACTGTGTAGAAAAATGGCCCGGTGGGGCCGCCCAGGCCGGGTACCAGTTGCAACACCAGGGTAGCCAGAATCAATAGCACGGCGCGCCCCAGCAACATCAGCTGCTTTTGCGCCGGGTAAACCCGGCTCCAGCCGGCCACGCAACCGGCAATCAACGCCACGTACCAAACGCTGGCACCGGGGTTGGTTGAAACCACCGTAACCCACAACACGTAGATCGCCAAAACCCAGGCCAAATGCGGTTCCAGGCGACGAACCCGAAACGTTACTTTGGCGCTGATAGCGCCGAGATTGGGATCCGCGTCGCCGGACGAAAGATCAGAAGCGCGGCGGCGGCGTTCTGCCGGGTGTGCGGGAAGGGTGGGTTCGGGGGCGGTTGTTTCAGTAGACATGCGTGCAGTTCAAGTGTCTGCAGGCGGATGGCCAGTCAAACTACTTGTAAATTATCTTACACGCAAACTTTGTGCCACAGCTCACGAACCCGCTGCATCATTTGCTGCGATTCCTCCCATCGGTCGGACAACTCATACCCATCCGCCCCCGTCATGGCGTATTCCGCCGGTCCGAGTTCACACAGAAAAGTCAGGGTTTCATTTGGCCCGGCCTTGTCGCGCCATTGGCGAAAGCCGCGTTCCCACCATGCCATGAAGACCGCAACCCAGCCTTGATGTTGCGGAAAATTCAACTGCAGCTGAATCTGCTCGCGGCTGGCAACTCGGCCATGAAAGCCCCAGCAGTTGTTGATGATGCGGTGCATCAGTGCCTGATCCGCATCGGTCATCGGGTACCAGAATTCACGCCCCACCACGTAGTGCGAGAGGTCGCCCGTGAGGCGCAGGTCTGGGTAGTGCTCCAGCAATTGCAGCGTGAACAACAGGTCGGTCGTCATGCGGTTGCGATGCGTTTCGATCTGCATCGTGATGCCCGTATCAGCCGCCAGCTTGCGCCACCCGTCGATCAGCGGGAAACATTCTTCCAATCGGTAGGGCCGCACGTCGGGCTGCACATTGAGGTGATCGGCGCCAAATTCCATCACGTGCTCGATGATGGGTTTGAG
>JANOVW010000296.1:0-2640 GCA_031417575.1 Rhodoferax sp.
AAGATGGCCCCCACGCTCCACCGCTACGCGGGTCGCTGCCCCCCAAGGGGGCTAATTTCCCTTGGGGCGGCCCGGCGGGAAATTGCAGCCCCCACGTTCCACCGTTACGCGGGTCGCTGCCCCCCAAGGGGGCTAATTTCCCTTGGGGCGGCCCGGCGGGAAATTGCAGCCCCCACGCTCCACCGTTACGCGGGTCGCTGCCCCCCCAGGGGGCTCTTCCCATGACATTTTCCATTCACGGTTTGCCGGTTGCGCGGGGTATTGCCATTGGCCGGGCGGTGTTGGTGGCTTCGAGCCGGGTGGATGTGGCGCACTATTTCATCGACGCATTGCAGGTCGACAACGAAATTGACCGCGTACGGGTGGGCCGCAATGCGGTAATTGATGAAATCCACCGCTTGCAAACCAATATCAGCCAGATGGGCCCCAAAGAGGCACCCCACGAGCTGGCAGCCCTGCTGGATGTTCACTTGATGCTGTTGCAGGACGAAGAGCTGATTCTGGGTGTCAAGTCCTGGATAACCGATCGTCTGTATAACGCTGAGTGGGCCCTGACTTCGCAGTTTGAAGTCATTGCGCGCCAATTTGACGAGATGGAAGACGAATACCTGCGCGAACGCAAGGCCGATCTGGAACAAATCACCGAGCGGGTGTTGCGTGCCATGAAGGGTGATACCTCCGCGCTGGCCCGAGCTGCCGTGAGTAGCGCGCTGGGTTCACAGGCGTTGCGCCCGCCGCGTAAAACGGCTCAGCAAGATTTGCTGTTGGGCGACACGGTCGATGTGCCGCTGATTTTGGTGGCTCATGACCTTTCGCCCGCAGACATGCTGCAATTCAAGCAGAGCGTTTTCGCCGGCTTTGTGACCGATGTGGGCGGCAAGGCCTCCCACACAGCCATCGTTGCCCGCAGCATGGACATCCCGGCTGTGGTGGGCGCACGCCAGGCCAGCCAGCTCGTTCGGCAAGACGACTGGGTGATTGTGGACGGTGACGCTGGGGTGGTCATCGTTGACCCATCTGCCATCATCCTGGCGGAATACAGCTTCAAGCAGCGCCAGGTCGAAATGGATCGTGGGCGCCTGGGCCGTTTGCTGCACACCCCGGCTGTCACCATGGACGGTCAAAAAATTGAATTGCTGGCAAATATTGAAATGCCAGCTGATGCCCCGGCGGCGGTACGTGCCGGGGCAGTGGGCGTCGGGCTGTTTCGCAGCGAGTTTTTATTCATGGGCCGCCAAGGTGTTTTGCCCGATGAAGATGAGCAGTACCAGGCCTATGTCACGGCAGTGGAAGGCATGCGAGGCCTGCCCGTGACGATACGCACCGTCGATATCGGTGCAGACAAGCCCTTGATGAACCCCGGCGAGCGTAGCCACCAGGACGATGGCCACTTGAATCCCGCTTTGGGCCTGCGGGCGATTCGCTGGAGCCTGGCAGACCCGGCCATGTTCTTAACCCAGCTGCGGGCCATTTTGCGGTCGGCCGCCCATGGGCCGGTCAATTTGCTGATTCCCATGCTGGCGCACGCCAGTGAAATTCGCCAAACCATGGCGCTGATTGAGCAGGCGCGTGCGCAACTCAAACACCGGGGCGCGGTGTTTGGCCCGGTGCAATTAGGCGCGATGATTGAAATCCCCGCTGCAGCGCTCACGCTCAAGGTGTTTCTCAAGTATTTTGACTTCCTCTCGGTGGGCACCAATGACCTGATTCAGTACACATTGGCGATTGACCGGGCGGATGAATCCGTGGCGCATTTGTATGACCCGCTGCACCCTGCGGTGTTGCGCTTGGTGGCCGACACCATTGCTGAATGCACGCGCCAGGGTAAAGGTGTAAGCGTCTGCGGAGAAATGGCGGGTGACGTGGCCATGACGCGGCTTTTGCTGGGTTTGGGTCTGCGCAGTTTTTCCATGCACCCCGCGCAAATTCTGGCAGTCAAGCAAGAGGTACTGCGGGCGGACACCACCAAGCTGCAAGACTGGGCGCATGCCTTGTTGCTTGACGAAGAGCCGGCGTTGGTACTGGCGAAACATTGATCATTCAAACAATGTCTTGACGCCTGTGGACGCGTGCAGCAGGTGTATCACCCTCACAAAAAAGGGCCCGGATTTTCATCCGGGCCCTTTTTAATTCAGCGCAAGACCAGATGTCATTGCAGCTTGATTTCGACGTCTACTCCAGCAGGCAAGTCGAGCTTCATCAGGGCGTCAACGGTTTTGTCAGTTGGATCCACGATGTCCATCAGGCGTTGGTGGGTGCGGATTTCGAACTGGTCACGTGACGTTTTGTTAACGTGGGGTGAACGAAGAATGTCAAAGCGCTTCATGCGGGTAGGCAAAGGCACGGGGCCCCTGACAATTGCGCCAGTGCGTTTGGCGGTGTCGACGATTTCGGCTGCAGACTGGTCGATCAGTTTGTAGTCGAACGCTTTGAGGCGGATGCGGATTTTTTGTTTGGTGGTAGCCATGATGTTTTCCTTCGGAAATGAATCGGGCTTACGCCAAAATTTTCGCAACAACGCCGGAGCCGACCGTTTTGCCACCTTCACGGATGGCGAAACGCAGGCCCTCTTCCATGGCGATGGGGTTGATCAGCTTGACGGTGATGCTGACGTTGTCGCCTGGCATCACCATCTCTTTG
>JANOVW010000297.1:0-4420 GCA_031417575.1 Rhodoferax sp.
GTGCTGCTCAGCGAAGAGGTGGAAGAAGGCGACATCTGGCGCCTGTGCCAGTGCAAAGACGCTGCCATCCGCGACTGGGTCAAGCTGGCCGTGAGCCGGGCGCGCAACTCGGGCATGCCGGTGGTCTTCTGGCTCGACCAATACCGCCCGCACGAAGCCCAGCTGATCACCAAGGTCAAGATGTACCTGCACGAGCACGACACCACCGGCCTGGACATCCAGATCATGAGCCAGGTTCGCGCCATGCGTTACACGCTCGAGCGCGTCGTGCGTGGTCTGGACACCATCAGCGCCACCGGCAACATCTTGCGCGATTATTTGACCGACTTGTTCCCGATCATGGAACTGGGCACCAGTGCCAAGATGCTCTCCGTGGTGCCACTGATGGCCGGCGGCGGCATGTACGAAACCGGGGCTGGCGGCTCTGCGCCCAAACATGTTCAACAACTGGTCGAAGAAAACCACCTGCGCTGGGATTCGTTGGGCGAGTTCATGGCGTTGGCGGTGTCGTTGGAAGACTTGGGGCTCAAAACGCGCAACGAAAAAGCCAAACTTCTGGCCAAAACCCTGGACGATGCCACCGGCCAGCTGCTGGACCACAACAAAGGCCCGTCCCCCAAAACCGGCCAACTCGACAACCGCGGCAGCCAGTTTTACCTGGCCATGTACTGGGCCCAGGCCCTGGCCGCCCAAACGCAAAACCAGGAACTGGCCGCACATTTCGCGCCGCTGGCCCAATCGCTGACCGACAACGAGCAAAAAATCATCGAAGAATTCACGGCTGTGCAAGGCAAGCCAGTCGACATCGGCGGCTACTACTTGCTGGATGCGAAAAAGGTGGAGGCGGTGATGCGGCCCAGCACCACGTTCAATGCGGTTTTGGCGGGTGCTTTGGGCTGACGGACCAAAAGGCGGACGCAACCGCCGGGTTGGTCAGGGGCTGGCAGCCGGGGCGTTGAAGGGGGCGGCCAAGTAACTCTCAAACACCCCCACATGCACAAACGCCGCGTCGGCGGCTTGTGGCCATAAATCGGCGCTGCTGAAACGCACATCGTAGGTGGGTTCATCGTTTGCGGGCACGCCATGCGCGTGGGCATCCGGGAAGGGGTAGGCGGGTGACACACCCACCACCGTGCCGTTTTTGCCACGCACGTAGGCGGGCAGGCGATGGTGACCGGGCACGTGGTCGGTGCGCACGGTTACCGTGTCGCCCACGTTGAAGGCCTGGCGCTGTGGCAGGTTGCTGCGGCCGGGTTGGCTGGGCTGGGCCAGCGGGAAGCTGCCCTGCGCCAGTGTTTGCAGCTCGTCGCGCGTGGTAACGCCCTTCTCAACCAGCAAGGTGGCCAGGCTGGTCAGGGTGCGTTCGTAATAACCGGTGCTAACGTAGTGGCGCGGCTCCATGCGTTCAATCGCATGGCGGTATTCGTCCATGTTGAACACGCCCTGTTTCACCGCCAATGAATACATCGCGTTGACGCGTTTTTCCCAGGCGGCGTGAAAGGCCTGCGCGTGGGGCGAATGGCGCACCGGGCCAAAGCCCTGTTTGCCGCCAAGATCGTGAATGCCATCCATGGAGATGTCCTTGTTCTGGAATGTTCAGGTAGTGTTCCGGACGTTAGAGCCGGGCCACGCCGATCATCGCGTCTTGGCTGATCAACGCGGCAAGGTGTTCGGCAGGCCAGCCCATGGTGTGCGGCGGCTGCACGGGCAGGACCATGTACCGCGTGTCGGCGGTGGTGTCCCACACGCGCACCTCCATCTCGGGCGGCAAGTCGAGCCCCATTTCTTTGAGCACCGTGCGCGATTCACGCACCACACGGGCGCGGTATTCGAGGTCTTTGTACCAATCGGGCGGCAAACCGATGATGGTGAACGCCGTGCAACTGCACAGGGTGCAGCAGATCACGTTGTGTACCGCAGGCGTGTTCTCCAGCACCACGAGGTGGCGGTGGTGTTTGGGCATCTCCAGGCCCATCTCGGCCGCCGTGGCTTTGCCGTTGGCCAGCAAGCGCTGCTTGAAAGCCGGGTCGGTCCAGGCGCGGGCGATGAGGCGTGCGCCGTTGTCGGGAACCCACCGCTCTTCAATCAGGTGGTTGGCCTGTTCGATGAATTCATCGGGCTGCATGCCTTTATTGCGCATGACGGCCTGGACGGCATCGGTGCGTTGTTCTACGGTGGCAAGGCTGGCAACGGCTGTTTCTGGTTGATTGGACATGACTGGTTTTCCTTGGATTCCCCCATGATGCCGCAAGTTTGAACATTTGTTTACAATATACCCATATCCGAACATATGGGTAGCCTTATGAAAACCACCATCGACCTGTCAGACGCGTTGTTCAAATCCGCCAAGGAAGTGGCGCAGCAAAGCCAAACCACGCTGCGGGCATTGATCGAAGAGGGCTTGCGGCGCGTATTGAGCGACTACAAAGCGCCCCCCAAAACAGCGTTTAAGCTGAAAAACGCAAGTGTTGGCGGCGGTGTGATGCTGCTGCCCGACCCGCGCACCTGGCAGCAGCTTGAAGAAGACCACATCATCGCGCGGGTTGCGAAACTGAAGGTCAAAACCAAGCGTTGAATTTGTCATGATTGCCCTTGACACCAACATCCTGGTCTACGCCCACCGCGCTGAGTCGCCCTTTCACGCCGAAGCCTATGCCTGCGTGCAGGCGCTTGCGCAAGGCGGCCAACCTTGGGGCATTCCGGTGCATTGCCTGCATGAGTTTTTGGCCGTGGTGACCAATCCCAAGGCCTTCAGTCCTCCGAGCAAGCCGCAGGAGGCCATTGCCCAAATTGACGCTTGGCTGGCATCGCCGCAGGCACAAGTGCTGAACGGCGGTTTGCAACATTGGCGCATCCTCGAGGATCTGACCACCAAGGCCAAGCTGCAAGGCGGCCAGTTTCACGACGCCCGGATTGCGGCAGTTTGCCTGGAAAACGGCGTGGCTGTGCTGTACAGCGCCGACCGGGACTTCGGGCGGTTCAAAGACCTGAAGACGGTGAACCCGCTGGTTTGATCCGATCAAGTAAACCCTGCACAACGTCTCAAACGTCACCCCATAGGCCGCGCATGGCCGTGGCGAACGCGTTGCCAACCACCGGGCTAACTGGTTGCCCCGCAACATGAACCGAACGCAATTCGGCATCGGGGCTGGAGAATACAAAGGCATCGAGCAGGTGGCTGCGTGGCATGCCCACCAATGCGGGGCTCCCCGTGTTGAGAACACAAAAGTCAGCGCGTTGCCCAATGGCAATACCCATCAGCGGTAAACCAGTTGCCGGCTGCCCGCCTGCCAGGGCGCGCTGCAACAGGCCGGCGGCACTGCTTTCAGCACTCAGGCACTGCGCTGCCACGTTGCGTTTGCGCAGGGTGAAGCGCTGCGAATATTCGAGCAGGCGAAGCTCTTCGCTCCATCGGCGGGTGACGTGGCTGTCGGAGCCAATCGACCAGGTTCCGCCTAGTGCGGCATAACCGGGCAGATCAAAAACCCCGTCACCCAGGTTGGCTTCGGTGGCTGGGCAAATGACGATGCTCGCCCCCGCATTTCGCACGCCTGCGAGTTCGGCCGGTGTAGTGTGCGTCGCATGGACAAGGTTCCACCGCGCATCGACGTCAGCATGGCTGAGCAACCATTCAATCGGGCGTTGGCCGGTATGGGTCAGGCAATCAGCTACTTCCTGCGTTTGTTCGGCAATGTGAATATGCACGGGAAGCAACGCCTGCTTGGCATAAGCGGCCAGTTCTTGCAACGCGTCCGGCCCCACCGCCCGCAGCGAATGAATCGCCACGCCGACGTTGATCAACGGGTTGGCTTGGGCGACCTTCTGCACTTCTTCAACGATGCGGGCAATGCGCTGCGGTGTCGATGCAAAACGGCGCTGGTCATCCCGCAGGCCGCTCGCGGCAAACCCCGAACGCATGTAAAGCGTGGGCAGCAAGGTCAGGCCGATACCGGTGCGTTGAGCAGCCCGCACCAGTGCAAGCGACATTTCTGCCGGGTTGGCATAAGGTTGACCGTTGATATTGTTGTGCAGGTAATGGAATTCGCACACCTGCGTGTAGCCGCCAGCCAGCAGTTCGCCGTATAGTTGCGTGGCAATGGCTTCCAGTTGCTCGGGGCTGATGCGCAATGCAGCCGAATACATCCGGTCACGCCAGCTCCAGAAATCGTCGGATGCGCCTGCATCAAGGCTGCGTCGCTCTGTAAGGCCCGCCATGGCGCGCTGGAAGGCGTGGCTGTGGGCATTGACCAGACCGGGCAGTACCGGGCCATCCAGCGATGTGACTGGCGGCGTGCCAGGCCCGACCGACTCAAGCACTTGCGCTTGGGTGACACCGGCCAGGATGTGTTGCCAGGTGCCGTCAGGCGCAGTGGTCAATTGCACATCAAAAGCCCAGCCTGTGGGCAACCAGACCTGCGGG
>JANOVW010000298.1:0-4021 GCA_031417575.1 Rhodoferax sp.
AAAGCGCCGTTCTACGCGCTGAAGCTGGTGATGGGTGACCTGGGCAGCTTCGACGGCCTGCAAACCAGCGTGGTGGGCGAAGTGCTGAAGCGCGATGGCACCCCCATCACCGGCCTCTACGCCGCAGGCAACGACCGCGCCAGCATCATGGGCGGCAACTACCCCGGTGCCGGCATCACGCATGGGCCGAACATGACGTTTGGGTACGTTACGGGGAATCATTTGGCAGATATCGCGGGCGGCCGTATATTGGAGCTTGCGAATCGGCCGATGCCAGTTGATGCAAAATGACAAATAATTTAAGGAGCTTGCGGTGAAAGGTATCGTTTTTTGCGAATTTCTGGAGTTGGTAGAAACCAAGTTTTCTCATGACATGGTGGATGACATCATCGCGGACGCAAAGCTGCCAACGGGCGGAAGCTACACAGCCACCGGCACCTATGACCACGCGGAAATGGTTGCTTTGGCAAGCGCCCTGTCCAAGCGATCAGGGGTTGAATTCAAAAGCCTTTTGGGCCTGTTTGGTGAGCACCTTTTCGGTCGGTTTGTATCGCTTTACCCCCATTTTTTCGTGGGTACCAACGATTCCTTTCAATTTCTCGCCACCATAGACTCCATCATTCATGTGGAGGTGCTCAAGTTGTATCCGGACGCCCAGCTGCCAAAATTTGAAATCGAGCGCCATGACAAAGATACGCTCGTGATGCTTTATACGTCGGGTCGACATTTCGAAGACCTTGCTGCTGGTCTGATGCAGGGTTGCTTCCGGCACTTCAATCAACAAATCGGTGTGACGCGCGAAACGGTTACGCGTGGAACTGAACGCAAAGAACGTTTTGTGTTGACGAGGGAATCGACGAATGCAAGAGGAAGCTGACAAATGGCAACGCCGTTTCGAGCGGGAGCGTGTCGCCCGCAAGGAGGCCGAGCTTTTGTTGGAGGAAAAGAGCCTTGCCTTGTTTCATTCAAATCAGGAGTTGAAACAACTGGCCAGCTCGCTTGAGACGCAGGTTGTACAGAGGACAGCAGATCTCAAGGCTGCGGTCCTAGCTGCGCAGGCTGCAGCTGCGGCCAAGAGTGAGTTTCTGGCCATGATGAGCCATGAGATCCGCACCCCGATGAACGGCATATTGGGGATGGCTCAGCTGCTTGAATTGACCCCGCTGAGTGCGGACCAGCAGAAACAACTCAAGGTGTTGCGTTCAAGTGGTGACTCTTTGATGGTGTTGATCGACGACATTCTCGATTTTTCGAAGATTGAGGCTGGGAAGATCGACCTTGACATCCGGGAAACAAACGTCCAGTCTGAACTCGAACGAGCAACGGCCTTGTTTCGACCACTGGCGGATCAAAAAGGTTTGACATTGCGTCTCGATGTCCAAGAGAAAATCAGCCAGTCGGTTCTGACTGATTCCAACAAGCTCAGGCAGATCGTGAACAACCTGGTAGCGAATGCAATCAAATTTACAAGCCGTGGCGGAGTTGAACTCCAGATGCGGACAGAACTGACTTCGAGCGGCCAGGTCGATCTTCATGTCGGCGTGTCGGACACCGGTATCGGAATTGCCGAAGAAAACATCGACCGGCTGTTCAAGGCTTTTTCGCAGGCCGATGCTTCAATCAACAGCCAGTTCGGTGGCACCGGTCTTGGCCTGGCCATCAGCGCCCGATTGGCCAACGCGATGGGCGGGCGAATTGACGTGCGCAGCCAGCATGGCATTGGCTCCACTTTTGACCTCTTTCTGCCATGCAAAATCGCTGAAGGCCAGAGCTTGTCTGCGAATGACACGCCGGACGCGAATTTGTCGCTTGACAAGCAAAAGCTCGACATGGTTGCCGCCAAGCGATTCCTGGTGGTGGACGACCAAATGATCAATCGCGAACTCGCGGTGGGTTTTCTGAAGATCTTTGGCATCAACGCAGATACTGCTTGCGATGGCGACGAGGCGGTCCAGCTGATCAAGCAAGGTGACTACGACGTGATCTTGATGGATGTTCGCATGCCGAGCATGGACGGTCTGGCCGCCACCAGAATCATCCGGGGACTACCCCTTCACAAGCAGCCCTTCATCGTGGCCCAAACCGCCAATGTGTTTGCCACCGACAAGGAACTGAGCGCGCGGGCCGGAATGAATGATTTTCTGTCAAAGCCGCTACGCCTGACTGAAATTCGGGAGCTTCTGACTCGTTTGCCCGCTTAGGTTTTCAGAACTAGCCGGGCGAGTTGGGCAGGGGGCGATCTCACCACATTCGCGGTCAAGGTGCTGAGCGCGAAATCACCCAAGGTGTAGCCGGGCGCAGGACGATGCCATAGACACCTGCGATGCGTGCCAACGGTCAATCTAACCAGGCACGCGGGAGACTTATCTCGCCCATCCCGCGCTCGTTAACGCGCTGGCCCACCCCACCTTCGCGGCCGGCCATTGCCGCGCGTGCTGGGCTGGTAGCGTTGTTAGCGGAGGCAAGCGGCGCAGCGGCTGCGGTTGGGCACAGGCCGGTGGCAATATAGGTCAACGCAGCAGCAGTGCGGCGTTCAGCAGGGTCGCCCCATTGACGGCTCAAGTCATCGCTCATGACACAGGTCGGTACCAAACCATTGATGAAATCGGCGGACCCCAAGGCATTGCTGATTTCAATGTTGATGGCGCTGTAAGTGGTGCCGCAAGAATCTCGTGGCTGTGAACCAAAAGGCTTGCCAAAGGTGGTGTTGCCGATAAGGATCACGGGCAAATAGGGCCGCAAGCCGTTGATGACCATTTCACTGGCAGAGGCCGTGTTGCCCGACGTGATGACAAAGACGCGATTCAATCCCGACAGTGGCGAAGTGGGCAAGAAAGCCAGGCTGCTCGTAAAAGTCTGAGTCACATTGCTGCCCGTGTTTTTGGCGTTGTAACGGTATTGGGCAAACACCTTGCCGTTTAACGCGGCACCGCCGAGCAAGCTGGCCATGTTGCGTGCTTGCAGCGTGCTGCCACCGCCGTTGTACCGCAGATCCAGCACCAGTTCCGAAACACCAGCAGCCCTGAAACTGTCAATGGCTGCGCCCACAGCGGCAGCCCCGGTTGACAAGAATTCCTGATAGGCCAGATAACCCACTTTCGCGCCATTGGGTGCCGTCAGTACCGATGCATTCAGCACAGGCGAAACCGCATATTCCGCAGAATTGACAACCACAGTTCGCTGCGTACCTGCGGCATCGGCGACGACAAATTGGCGCGGTACGCCTGCTGTAGTCACTACCGGCAAGGCCCCTGCAACAACCTGGATCGCTGTAAAACCATCGACACTGATCAATTCTTCGCCCCGGCGCAAGCCTGCCAGTCCCAGCGGGCTCAGTGGCTCGACCAGGCGAAACGTCAGTTGGGTTTGTGCTGCATCTGCCCATGCCAGCGAGTAGCCGTAACCGATACGCTTGCCTTCCCGGAAAAACTCCAGAAATTGTTCGGTGGGTTGGGACGAGCTGAAACGGTCTACCCCCGAATACAGCAAGCTGTTGAAATATTGCGCCATGGTGGAAGCCGTATCAAGGGCTGCGCCTTGGCGGTCTGACCAAAAATACTGATCGTTCATGTAATCGCGCAACCAGGCGCGTTGGTCGTTCACGGCACAGGAAGCTGCTGCCGCCGGGTACGGGCTCGAGAGCGCGGGCTGTTCCGTACCCGTGCTGCCCGAGCCACCACCGCCACCACATCCGGAGACCCAAGCCAT
This sequence comes from Rhodoferax sp., assembly GCA_031417575.1. Taxonomy (GTDB): domain Bacteria; phylum Pseudomonadota; class Gammaproteobacteria; order Burkholderiales; family Burkholderiaceae_C; genus JANYCG01. The sequence continues at coordinate 3,709 of JANOVW010000298.1, forward strand.
GGTTATGGCCATTCCCATTGACGGCAATAACCTGGCCGTTCGTGTAACAGCCCACTTCATCATTCAGGCCACCTTGCCTGTCGCAGCAGATACCAGCCCAATGGGCGGCGGGCGGCGCACGCCAAACAAAATACCCACCGTCACCAGTGCCAAACCCAGCCACAGGTTCGCCGACAGCGGCTCACCCAAAAAGAAAACGGCACCCAGGGCCGAAGAGCCGGGCACGATGGCGGTGAACATGGTGGTGCGGACCGGCCCGAAATGCTGGACCATTTTGGTGAAGGTGATGCCCGAAATCACCACCGAGCCGCAG
>JANOVW010000299.1:0-3613 GCA_031417575.1 Rhodoferax sp.
GGCAACCCTATGTGGTGTTTCCGGGAGATTTTGTGGATGCTGCGCGGGTTGTCACCGGGTAGATCGGGCCCGACAAACAGCGCCGTTTGCCCGCCGGGCCGCCCCAAGGGCAAAAGCACCTCCTCGGGGGGCAGAGAGGACACGAAGTGCCGACCGCGGGGGTGTTGTCCTGCGCCGGGCCGCCCCAAGGCGAGTTAGCCCCCTTGGGGGGCAGCGACCCGCGTAGCGGTGGAGCGTGGGGGCCATCTTATTGGCCTTCCCCAAATTTGTCATTGATGAGTGCCAGCAACGCATCCATGGCTTCTTGCTCACGATCACCCGAGGTTTCCACCTCAACGGCCACGCCAATACCCGCCGCCAGCATCATCACACCCATGATGCTTTTGGCGTTCACGCGGCGATCACCGCGCCGCATCCAGACTTCACACGGAAAACTTCCCGCCATTTTGGTGAGCTTGGCTGAAGCGCGGGCGTGCAGCCCGAGTTTGTTGCTGATGGTGACAGTTTGCAGAATCATGGGGCTTTCAGGTGAACGGGTTCAGAGCTTGGGCGTTTTGACTGTTTGTCTGAATAGATGATCTTAAAAATGGTCTGAAAATTCAGGCCGCTTTGGCAGGCACCGAAAGCGGCGTGGTGATGTCACGCGCCACTGACTGCTCGACCAATTCAATACCGCGAACACCGCCAACCATGGCGCGCTCGACCAACTGCGCCAGCGGCTCTTCGCGGTAGGTAACGGCCCGCAACAGCATCGGAAAGTTCACACCACAGATCAGCCGGGTGTTGGCGTCATCGGCCAATCGTTGCCCCACATTGCACGGAGTGGCACCTTTCATGTCGGTAAGCACCAATTTTTGCCGGTGATTGAGAGCCGCCATCGCTGAGCGGCCCACCACCAGCGCGTGCTCTTGGGACCAGTCTGCCTGAATGTCTACAGCAGCCACCGTATGCGCATGTTCGGGAAACACGTGCAGCACCGCTTCACGCAAGGCACTGGCCAACGGCGCATGGGCAATGATGAGGATTCCCGTGGTCATTGACGCTGATTATCTCTTTTGCTGTGCCGCCGTGCCCCATAAAAAATGGGCGTATGACATCACACAACAGGCCAAAAAGATGCCAAACGCGCCCCGAAAAGCATCCACCTCGGAGAAACCCAGCGCCCGTAGCGCATCAATTGCCAGGCCAATGCCCCACTGCACCGAAAAAATCCCCACAAACAGCACCAGGTTGAAGCCCGATAGCGCCCGCCCGGCCAAAGCTTGGGGAAACGCCATACCCACTGCCGGTTGCGAGAGCGAAACACAACTACAACCCATGCAGTAAAGCGCCAACAAAATCTCGGCATGGCTACGCAAACCATCGCCAAACGCAACCAGCACGGCCAACAAAATAAAACTGGTGGGCAAGCCCCAGGCGATCACCGTATCGGGCTTGATGCCTCGGGCCTCCAAGCGGGGGGTTGCCAGGCCCCAGGCCCAAAAGGTGAACAACATGGCCACGTTGATCCAGAAAAAGCCGGTTGCGGCCTGGTTGGGTGTGTAACCCGCCACCTTGCTCATCCAGGGCACGACCCACAGGGTTTGCATGGCCAACAAACCGCCGTAGCAAAAAAATCCGACTGGCACCATGTGGCGGAAGTAGGGGTTGCGCCAAACCTCGGCGTAGCTGGCCAGCACCCCCACCCGCGCCAGCGGCGGGTTTGTCGGCGTTGTGGCGGGGCGACCCTGGGGCCAGGCAGGCACTTGCCAGCGCACCAGCGCCATCGCCAAGAAAACCAGTGCAGCCAGGCCTACAAACAGCGGCCGCCAACCAACCAATGGCATCAGCCATTGCACGGGCAAGCTGGAGGCCACCATGCCCAATGAGCCTGTCATCAACATCCAGGAATTGGCCCGCAACTGGCCGGGCACATCGAACCAGCGCCGGTAGGCGGTAAGCGGCGCCATCAGGCAAGCGCTGACACCTACGCCGCACAGTATCCGCGCGCCCAACAGGCCTGCAAACCCGGTGGCCTGTGAGAAAGCCAGGCAACCCACCACCGCCACGGCCAGAAAAAGGGTGAGCACACGGCGCGGGCCATAACGGTCCAGCCAGGTTCCCAGCGGCAGTTGGGTGGCTGAAAACCCCAAGAAATAGCCACCAGCCAGCAGCCCCAAATCGCTGGCGGATAACGAAAACTCCTGGATAAGTGTTGGCGACAACGTCGCTGTAATGGCGCGAATGAGCGCCGAAAAGAAATAGGAAAAGGCAAATGCCAGAAAAACGCGAATGGCCTGGCCGACAGGTAGGACGGGTGAAATAGTCATGCAATAGTCATGGCAAAGGTAGCAGTGGTTGCTTGATTCAAAGGCAAGTGAAGATGAAGATGACGGCCGAGCCGCCTCAGGGCTGAATACGGACACCGCCAAAAAAGGGCTCTTGCAATTCGGCTGTTAACAGTTGGGCCACTGGTTTGCCAGACGGATTGTCGACATAAACCGCTGCGTGCACCAATTGCTGGCCTTGTGTGAACCAATAGGCTGCCACTGCGACAGCACGCTCATTGGCGCCCATCGTGCCATTTTCGGGCCTCACACCTGACGCCGTGAGGCCCGTGGCACCGTTCAAAGCCGCTGCGCCTGCACTCTCTAAGACTTCGCGCGCTTTGAGGTGTGCCAACGTGGAACGCTGCCAATGCTGCTGCGCCATCTGGGGTGACGCACCAGCTGGCACCCGCGCAAACGCCAACGCAAACGTGGCGTCGGCCGCATTGCAGGTGAGCAATTGAATCTCAACCACATGCCCACCCAACGGCACTTGGCGGCTTGATGCGTCGGGTTTGCACGGCATCATAGCTACCCCGGCCCCCGGTAACCGAACCTCGCGCCAATTGATTGCGGGTTGGCAAGCGGCCAGGGCGAACGCGGCCAGAATTGAATAACGCCCGACAAACGCCGCCATTACTGGAGTGCGCCAAACACCTTTTTGAGCAAATTGCTGCCTGTGCCAATTGGGTCCTGCCGGATTTTTTTCTCCTCTTCGCCAATCATCAGATACAGGCCATCGAGCGATTTGGTGGTGACATATTGTTGGATATTGGCATCTTCCGCCTTCATGAGTCCCATGCCGGCGGCCTTGCCCGCCACATCGTTGTATTGCGCTGCAAGACCCACTTTTTCGGTGGCCTTGGTCACCACGGGCAAAAACCGCCCTTGCAACGGCACGCGGGTTTTTTCTGCAAAAAAATCGGTTACCGAGGTACCACCGCCACCCAAAATCTTCTTGGCATCCTGCACGCTCATGCTTTTCACAGAGCTAACCAACAAATCCTTCGCTTGCGGCACCGCCGCTTCGGCAGCCCGGTTCATCGATGTGACCAGTTCGTCAATTTTGCCGCCCTGCCCAATGGTGCGCAGAAAGCCGGCTGCTTTTTCCAGGAAACCAGGCAATGGAATGCGAACTTTCGGGTTCCCCAGGAATCCATCAGCCTGACCCAACAAACCCACCGCCGACAACGCGCCTTTTTCCAGCGCCAGTTTGAGCCCGGCCGATGCATCCGCGTTGGTCAGGTCTGCCAGCGACAATGCCAAGGCTTGCTGGTGCGCCAAGCCGATCAAACCGGCTAAACCTG
>JANOVW010000300.1:0-7190 GCA_031417575.1 Rhodoferax sp.
GGCACCACTGTCCGACAAACGGCTGTTTTGTTGCAGTTTTTCAAACATGCCCACAAAGCCCCGCCCTTCAAAACCGGCCTGGGTGACAACGCCGTAACCGACGCGGTCGGCTTCACGCTCCATGTCGCGCGAAAAATTGAGTTGGTTTTGTTGCGCTGCCGCCTGCCCACCCACAATCAGCGCATTCGCTGCATCGACACTTTTGCTGGCAGCCAGCACCCCCAGAATCATCGCGCCGATGAGCCAAGGTGACTGGGAACTCTGATTGGAAATCAGCCGGGCGATGTGGCGCTGCGTGACGTGGCTGAGCTCGTGCCCCAGTACCGAGGCCAGTTCGTCGCGACTGGTGGTGATGGCCACCAAACCGAGGTGAACACCAAAATAGCCGCCCGGCAAGGCGAAGGCGTTCACCGTGCGGTCTTTGCCGAGCAGCACTTCAAATGCGAATCGGTCGTGCAGTTCATCCGTCAGATCGCCACGTTGACGCGCCGCCGCTAGCAGAGGCTGCCAGAGTTTGTTGACGTATTCCAACAGCACCGCATCGTCGATGTAATCCGGGTCGCGGTACAACTCGCGGGCAATGCGGTCGCCCATGCGGCGCTCTGCCGAAGGGGTCATATCGGTGCCGTCGCCCAAGTTGGGCAGGCGGTTTTGCGCCCGGAGGGGTGAACTATTTATGCACAAAATAGCTACTATTAAAATAGCTGATAGTGCACGTTTTAAATCAACAAACGGCCAAAATTTATCAAACAATTTCTTCAAAATGAATCCAGCGGCATGAAAGCCTTGATCTCGGTGGTGGCGGGATCCAAAAACACCGTCCAGAAGGTCTTGCGGCCAATCATGGGCAGCCAGACGAACGTTTGCGCCTGGACGCCAAAGGGCTGCAGCACCTTGTCAATCGCCGCTTGGTGTTCTGGAAACCGGGTTTTGAGCTTCTCCAATGGCCTGGCTTCGGTCTGGATTTGAGCCTTGGCCAACTCGTAGGGTTGCCACAACTCGGGGCGTGACGGCAGTGCGAGGCCTTGTATGGCCTTCAGGGTCATATCGATTTTTTCGTTTTCAGAGTTGAACGGCCGCAGTGAAACAAGCGTAGGCCCGGCCAATGGCATTGACTGCAACGCTGGCAGCGCTTGCGGGAGCAACGATGCAGGCACATCAATGGCGTGCACGACGTTGAAGCGCTTGTATTCAAACACCAGGTGAACGGGCCGGGCCACAAACACCGTCCACAACCCGTAACCCAACGCCGCCAATTGCAGCGTGGCGATCACCATCAGGTCACGCCGCAATACCGGCCAAGCCTTGGCCCGGTTGAAAATCGCCAAGGTAATCAGCGGGCCCAGGATCACGTCTACTGTTACCAGCAGAAGAAACAGTTCTCGACCGCCCGATATCTCCCGATAGGGATAGGGATACCACAAGCCAAAGACCAACAGCGCCGAAAGTGCGGCAATGGTCAGGCTCAAGCCCAAATGGATACCACTGGCTTTGAAGCGATCGGCCCAGGAGGATGGCGTCGAGGTGGTGGTTTTCATGCGCAGAACGAGGATCGTATGATGCGGGGCTTGGCAATCAGTTTCATGGCGCGGTCGTCAAGGCGATGTAAAGTTTGTCAAACCATTTATCGTGGCCATTCTCATTGATATTCCTCATTGGCATCCATTACACCCAACCATGAACACGCTCACCCATTTCGACGCCCACGGCCAAGCCCATATGGTCGATGTGGCTGGCAAAACCAGCACGCATCGGGTGGCCGTAGCGAGTGGGCAGATCGAAATGTTACCTGCTACTCTGGCCATCATTGCGGCAGGCACTGCCAAAAAAGGCGATGTGCTGGGCATTGCCCGCATCGCGGCCATTCAGGCGGCCAAAAAGACCAGTGACTTGATCCCGCTGTGTCACCCGTTGGCCCTGACGCGGGTGGCGGTTGATTTCGAGGTGGCAGCGGCGCATGCGGCTCTGCCTGCGCATGTGGTTTGCACGGCAACGGTTGAAACCGTGGGCCCCACCGGCGTGGAGATGGAAGCGCTGACGGCGGTTCAGGTCGGGTTGCTGACCATTTACGACATGTGTAAGGCCGCAGATCGGGGCATGACCATGACCCACATCAGACTGCTGGAAAAGCACGGCGGCAAATCGGGCAGTTTTGTGGCTTGACCCTGCTCAAGGCGAGGCATTTCGCGCCTGCCATTGTGCAAATGCCTCGGGAAACGCCACCTGAAACCGTCGTTTGAAAAAAGCCGCTTCGTCGGTCAAACCCAACAACAGGGCGCTATCGACCAGTTTTTCTATCACCCGCGCTTCTGGCGAAAAATGCAGGAGTCGCTGCGCCTGAGCCTGTACGTAGGTTGCGTTTTCAGGGGACACAACCGTGGTAGTCAGCTCGGCGAATTGCACATGATTCTGAAACAGCCAGGAACCCCGTATTTTTTCAAGTGTGTTGTAACGATAGGCCGCCGAACGCTCAGAAGGAACCCGATAAATCTGGCTGATGCGGTGGTAGTCCCATATGGCGTAAACACAAAACGCCATGAGTGTTGTAGCTGTTAACGCAATACAAATCTGAAAATACCGAACAGTTTGTCTTGAGCCCTTGTTGGAATCGCCCAAAACTGACGTTGCCGAAGTATCGGCCAGCGATTCGCCAAAGCGGGCATCTTCACGCCCCCGTCGAAGGTGGGTTTGCCACAAAATTAACACGCATAAGATGACTGCGATTTGAAACGGCCCGTACCACAGCGGGTACTCAAGCAGGCTGTGTAAGCCGATTACCAACAACACACCCCAGGCCATTTGGCGCGCCGAGTTTTGCTCACGCCAAGGACGCAGCCAAGCGATCACCCCTGTCAGCACCCCACAAATCAGCGTCGCAAAGGGTACGCCCAACTCAACGGCCAAATGCAACGGCAGGTTGTGGGCGTTGTCCAAAATATCGCAAAACCGGGCGCTTGCATCGCCAGGGTAGACGGTGATGAAGTGCGCGTAATCGAGTTCGCCCCATCCCCAGCCCAACCAGGGCTTCTGCGCGATCAGCGTCAAAACGTTGTCCCACAACACCCATCGGCTTTGGCAGGATGGGCCTGGCTGACTAAAACGACCCAAAATGCCGCTATCGCCAAGCTCAGCTCCCAAGAATCCGGGCAACAACAAAGTCGCGATGCCATAAGCAACCACAGTAGCCAAGACCAAACGCCGCACAATTGACTCGCGCCTCTGGTTCCAAAAGAAGCAGACTCCTGCCAAGATCAATAGTTGCAACAGGCCCGTACGGGACGAAGACGCGGCGTTGCCAACCCCCAATAGTGCTGCCGCTGCAACCGCGCCGAGTGCAAACCGGGCCGAATGTATTGCGTGTGTTTGAGCCAGGTAAACCAAGGACAGAAGGCCGATATTGGTTAGTGAAGCAAATTGGTTGCGCTGCCGCAGGTTGGCGAAGGCTTCACCGGTATTTGATATGTTGATGAACCCGGTGAAATGGATTGCTGCCCCCACATATTGAATCAGCCCGAACGCAACACTCAGCAGAGCGGCCGTCAGCCAGCCCGCCGCCGCCAACCGATCCATGTGTTTGGGCTGAATCAGAATCAGAACGCCAGAACACCCACAGGCGACCAGCCAGGGTAAAACCGCAGCAGATGGCCCCGTAGCAATGGGGTTGATCCACGGAAAGATCAGCAGGGCCAGTGCAAACAGAACTGATGGCCGAATCGGCTTACGAGGAACCCCGGGCACAATCATCCAAAAAGGTCACCTACGGTTTATAAACAATTTTGGGCCACGGCACTGCCGCCATTTGAGGGTTTGAGGCAGCTTCTTGTTGCCAACGGATCTCCATCGAGCGGCAAAAGAACTCGGAGTAGGTTTTGCAACCGATCGTCAGCCATTTGAAGGCTTCTTCGGGGTGGTTGTTCATGGCCAGGTTCGCTGCAAGCCTGTTCATTGTCAACGGTGTCGGCACTGTTTTGACAATATTGCGCATGTGGTCAAGATCAGCTTCGCTCACACCAGCCCGCGGTACATTCCTTGAAAACGCAATAAGATCACGCCATTGGGTCAGGACGACAACATCCGGCGGTGTCTTGGGAATCGGCGAAGGAATACCGCGGTTTTCAAACCTCAGTCCATAAAAGCTGGTTTCTACGCGGGAATAGTCTCGAATGGTCAACAAAAGCGAGGCGGTTATCAGTGCCCACAACGCAACATTGAGCCAGGCCTTTGATGTAAACACCGGTCGAAATCCAAGGCCAGCGTTCAATGTACCCAATAGCAAACCCAGTGGCATCAGGAAATAAACATAAGTCAATGGAAACTCCAGCAACGCATGTATCCCCACGATCACCAATCCTCCAATCGCCACATAGTGATTAATCTGATCGGCTTGCCGTAAGACCCGCCAAACCCACCATGCCAAGAATGCAGACAGCGCCAGGCCCAGCGGATAGCCATTCCATAAAATCAGATCAAGAACCAAGTTGTGGGCATGTCTGAAAATGCCCTCCTGCACCGGGTAATTCTGCACCACAGAAAAGGTGGCTTGAGCAACCTGGCCCCATCCGAAACCGAGCCAAGGCTGCAAGGTGGAGGCATCCAACAACATGCGCCAGCCGTCTAACCGGGCGTTGTCCCGAATTCCGCGAAGTTCCAAAGAAAAATCGTGCTCCGGTATGGCCAGAAAGCCATTGATTGATGGCATGGCCAATGCAAAAGCGTAAAAATAGCAAGCCAGCATGGGCGCAACCCATAACCTCATCCCAGCGGGCAACTTTTTGCGCAGCAGAAGCGTCGCAACTGTCAGAACAAATATAGTGATCCAGGCGGTACGGGAACCGGCCAAAACGACCCCAAATAAAATAAATGCTGCAGCCAAAACAGCAACCCAGCCCGCCAGTTTTTGACGGTAATAGCCCCAAAAACACGCCAACACCCCAATAAGCAAAAGGGATGAAAGCAGGTTTGCTTGGGCAAGATTGGCATAGTAACGATTGGGCGTCCCATTCCCCAATATCCAAAGAGCGGCTTCGGTCTTGAGCGCCAACCATTGGTGAAGTTGGATCCCCGTAGAAACAACCGATGCGACACCAACCGCCAAAAAGAGAAAATCTGCACATTGCCCTGCTGTTTCCTGTTCCCATTTCTCGCCGACCTGCAATGCGAGAAGAAAACCCAGCAAATAAAGGCTTTGAAGCCAGGCGTCACCAAACAATGGAATCAAACCGCCTGCATGCTGGAACCAGGGAATCGCAGCACAAATGGCAACCACCAGTGGCAAAACATGCAAATTGCTGGTACCACGGTTTCGCATCAAAACCCACCCAGACACCAAGAGGAACGACACGGCCGCCCAGGCCTCTTTATGAAAAGACAACCAGGGAGGGAAGTTATTCGGCAACAACCAGCCCATTGATGTGCAAAGGGCGGCAGCCACGAGCCAAAAGAAACTCATTGTTTTGGCTGGCATGTCAAATCGTCTTAAAAATCAGTTGTGGCATAAAAAAAGGGAGCCAAGCTCCCTTTTTTAGCGGCTATTCGGCGCTTACTTGCAAGAGGAGGGAGCCCATTTTGCGTTGCTGGAAGAACATGTCCAGAGCGAAATCGCATTGCCTGAAATAGTTGGCGCGAGCGTGACGTTGAAATCGCTAGCGGCAAGAATGTCGCCGCTAACCGTGATAACGCCCGTGGTTGGACCAACGGTCAAACCCTTGGCGCGGCCAGTTGGCACAAAACCAGTTGCGCAATTATCCAAACTGTTCGCGCCATTGGTCGACACCGATTCCGTCACACAAGTACGTGCTCCGCTGGCAGCCAAAATGACCTCAGAGGCTTTCGCACGATTGGTGTAATCTTGGTAAGCAGGCAAGGCAACAGCCGCCAAAATACCAATAATGGCCACCACAATCATCAACTCGATCAGGGTGAAACCCTTTTGCATAGAACGCTTCATTAAAAAACTCCTTGGTTAAAAAAAACTGACATTGAAATAGAGCAAACGCCATGCCAAGGGAAATTAGCGCACTTATGTCTATTTTTCGGGCTATCCGAGGCTGATCAATCGGTTTTTTGTTGCAATTTGCAAAGAACCGGCCATTGAATGTCAGTCTGCCGACAGAAATTGTCACTTAATACACACTTGCCGAACCATTTTTAGATCCGTCAGACCCATCATGATTTTTTCCATGCCGTCCATTTTCAGGGTGCGCATGCCACCTTCAACGGCCGCTACAAAAATTTCGGCAACGCGGGCACGCTCCTGAATCAATTTTTTCACGTCGTCATCGGCAATTAAAAGCTCATGCAAGCCAACACGGCCTTTGTAACCCGTGTTGTTACATTTGTCGCAACCTTTACTTCGGTAAAACCTCAGTGAGCCATCTTGACCATAGAGTTCAACCCAGCTGTCAATCAGTTTTTGCATTTCACCGTCATAGTCGGCCTTCCAGGCTTTGGAATGGCGCAGTTCCTCAGCATATTCGGCAACAAATTTCTTTAACTCCGAGCCTTCTGGCGCGTAGGACTCCTTGCAATCACACAGCTTCTTTGCCAGGCGTTGCGCCAAAATGCCCAGAAGCGCATCGGCAAAATTAAAGGGGTCCATGCCCATGTCCAGCAACCGCGTGATGGACTCTGGCGCCGAGTTGGTGTGGAGCGTTGAAAACACCAAGTGACCGGTCAATGAGGCCTCTACACCCATCGACACAGTTTCCTTGTCGCGTGACTCACCCACCATGATGATGTCGGGGTCAGCCCGCAAGAAAGCCCGCATCACCAGTGCAAAATCGATTCCGGCCTTTTTGTTGATCTGAACCTGACGCAAGCCTTTTTGCGTGATCTCGACCGGATCTTCGGCGGTCCATATTTTCGTATCTGACTTGTTCAGGTGCTTGAGGATGGAGTGCAACGTCGTGGTTTTGCCAGAGCCGGTGGGCCCACACACGTAAAACAAACCGTAGGGCTTTTCAACCGTTTGGATTACGCGTTTGTTGTTATGCGGCGTGAGGCCCAGTTTTTCCAGCGGTATGGGTTCGCCCGCAGCCAAAATCCTCATCACCACGTCTTCAACCCCACCTGCTGATGGGATGGTGGCAACCCGCAGTTCAATGTCTAACGGACCATACTTTTTGAACTTGATCTTGCCGTCTTGCGGCTTGCGGCGCTCTGAAATATCCAGATCACACATGATTTTCAGA
>JANOVW010000301.1:0-1683 GCA_031417575.1 Rhodoferax sp.
CTTCGGTGCTGGCGTCGTCGCCCTTGATCAGGTCTTTGAAGTAGTCGTAATGGCTGGTTGCGTGGTTGCTGGGGTTCATGGCAACAAACCCCGTGTGCTGCAAAAAGCCGGGGTACACGCGCCGGCCAGCGCCTGCAAAGCTGTTGGGCACGCGGTAAATCACGTTGTTTTCAAACCAGCTGAAGCTCTTGTTCATGGCCAGGTTGTTGACGGCGGTGGGTGATTTGCGGGCATCGATGGGGCCGCCCATCATGGTCATGCTCAGCGGCGTCATTTCGCCGCGCGAGGCCATCAGCGACACCGCTGCCAGCACTGGCACAGTGGGCTGGCAGACGCTCATCACATGGCAATTGCCGTAAATGCCCTGCACGTGGCGAATGAACTCCTGCACGTAGTTGACGTAATCGTCCAGCGGGAAGGTGCCGTCGGCCAGGGGCACGGTGCGGGCGTTTTTCCAGTCGGTGATGTAGACCTTGTGGTCACGCAGCATGGTCTTGACGGTGTCACGCAACAGCGTGGCATAGTGGCCCGAGAGCGGCGCCACGATCAGCACGGCGGGCTGGCCTTTGAGTTTGCCCAGCGTGGTCAGGTCATCGGTGAAGCGTTTGAAGCGGCGCAGCTCGCAAAACGGCTTGTTGAGCTCAATGCGCTCATGGATAGCCACTTCAACGCCGTCCACATCCACCGTGCGGATGCCAAATTCAGGCTTCACATAATCTTTGCCCAAGCGGTGCAGCAGGTCGTAACCGGCCGACATGCGCTGTGAAAACGGGTTTTGCCCCAACAAATTGACCGGGTTGCCATAGGCCTTGGCAGCGGCGTGGGCCAGGTCAGAAAACGGCTCCATCAGGGAGCGTTGGGTTTCGTAAAGCTGATAGAGCATGGCAAATTTCCTTGGTTGTAACCGCGTGCGCCGCGAAAAATGCTGCAGTGCAATATAGTATTGTCGCAGAACTACTTTGTAAAGCCGGATTTGCGTCCGAATTTCCTACCGTATTGGAGATACCCACCTAAGTTGTCGCTCAAATTGTGGGCAATCGGCTAACAATACGTCAACCAGACCTCATATAGTTTCATCTAGACCACCCGTACCTTATGACAACACCACCGCCCGCGCCCCGTTTGGAAAACCTGCAAACCTTGTCGCCGTCTGCACGCATGCCGGTCTTGTTTTTGGGCCACGGCAGCCCGATGAACGCGATTGAAGACAACGAGTACCGCCAGTCCTGGCAGGCCCTGGGGTTGCAATTTGGCGCTAAATTCCCCCGACCAAAGCTCATTGTGTGTATTTCGGCCCATTGGCTGACGCGAGGCTGGCACCTGACGGCCATGCAGCAGCCCAAAACCATCCACGATTTCGGCGGCTTTCCGCAGGAACTGTTTGACCAGCAGTACCCGGCACCGGGTGCGCCCGCCGTTGTGGCAGAGCTCAGCCAGGCCCTGGTTCAACCGGACTCCGGGCTGCCGGTCGGCCAGGATCAGGCCTGGGGGCTGGACCACGGGGCCTGGTCTGTGCTGAAGCCCATGTTCCCGGCGGCTGATATTCCGGTGGTGCAACTGAGCATGGACTACAGCCGGCCGGCGCCGGAGCATTTCGCCATGGGGCGGCAACTGCGGAATCTGCGAGACCGCGGTGTGCTGATTGTTGGCAGCGGCAACACCGTGCACAACCTGCGCACCATG
>JANOVW010000302.1:0-12112 GCA_031417575.1 Rhodoferax sp.
GCAAACGGAGAGCAACTTCGCTGGCTACTCGTCCGAGGACCTTGTCGGTCGCGTCAATCACAAACCACTCGTGCACCACGTCAGCGGGTTTTGCGCTGAACGTTTTGGTCATGAGTTTTCTCGGGTTAAGGAGGGTTTGTCGGGTTCTTTTCCACGGTCGGTTCTCTTCTGGTGAGAGTCTCGTAGGTGGGGATTTTGACTTCGCCGCGGAACCACAAATTCGCTGCGAAGCCTTCGATTATAAGCAAAATCAAGTACTTAAATCAATGTTGCCCCCACGCTCCACCACTGCGCGGGTCGCTGCCCCCCCAAGGGGGAGCATTTTTGGCTTCGCCGCTCTTCGAGAACCTTGGGGCGGCCCGGCGGAAAAACCTGGCCCCACGCCCACCGTTTTACGGGTCGCTGCGCCGCCGGGTTAGCATCAGGGCATGTTTTCATACCGCCACGCCTTCCATGCCGGCAACCACGCCGACGTGCTCAAACACGCGGTGCTGATCGCTTTGTTAAAACACCTGGCCGGGCGCGATACCGCGTTGATGGTGCTGGATACCCATGCCGGTGCCGGGCTTTACCGGCTGGATGGCGACTATGCCAATACCAGTGGCGAGGCCATAAATGGTATCTACAAATTGTTATCCGATAAAAAACAGGATATTTTTCACGTTAAAAAAGCGCAATTAGCTACTAATAATCTAGCAAAAACAGATGAAAAACAATCTGATATTTTGTCAGATTATATTGACACGATCATGTCATTTAATCCCAAAGGCACCACAAAACCGACGATTTACCCCGGTTCGCCCTTCATCATCCAACGGTTTTTGCAAGGGCGTGATCGGCTGAAGGCGTTTGAAATTCACCCAACCGACAGCAAAACGTTGGCCGCCAATTTGGCGCAGTTGGAGGCAGGCCGCCAGGTTGCGGTGTTGAAAGAAGACGGGTTTGAGGGGGTCAAGAAGTTTTTGCCCCCTCCCTCCAAACGCGCACTGTTGTTATGTGACCCCAGTTATGAGATGAAAACCGACTACGCCCGCGTAGTGGCCATGGTGACAGACGCGCTCAAACGCTTCCCTACCGGCACCTATGCCGTTTGGTACCCGATCATCCCGCGCCCGGAGGCGCATGACTTGCCGCGCAAGCTCAAAACGTTGGCGAACCGGGTCGGCAAACCGTTTTTGAACGTGAGTTTGACGGTCAAATCCAGCAAATTGACCAAAACCGCTGATGGTGAGGTCGAGCGCCCCGGTTTGCCCGCCAGTGGCATGTTCGTGATCAATCCGCCCTTCACGCTCAAAGCGGCGCTGGAAGCGGCCATGCCGCAAATCGCCACCTTGCTGGGGCAGGATGCCAACGCGGCGTTCACGATCGAGTAACTTCAGGTCGAATTTAATTAACCGACCAATCGGTTGGTTAATGGTTACAATGCACCCTTGGATGAACATGCAAGGAGCCGCCGATGTACACACAAGCCCTGGATTTGCCGCCTGACGCTGCCGCAGGCGCACAAGGCGCAGACAAACCCCATCTGGTCAAAACCGTGTCGGCTGCAGAGGCTACAGCCCAGCAGCGTTTTGACGCGGTGATGGACGCCGACGGCAAGATCGAACCTCAAGACTGGATGCCTGAGGCCTACCGCAAAACGCTGGTACGCCAGATCAGCCAGCATGCGCATTCTGAAATTATTGGCATGCAGCCCGAAGGCAACTGGATCAGCCGCGCGCCCAGCCTGAAGCGCAAGGCTATTTTGCTGGCCAAGGTACAAGATGAAGGCGGCCACGGCCTCTACCTCTACAGTGCAGCCGAAACCCTGGGTACCAGCCGGGACCAGATGCTCGACGGCCTGCATTCGGGCAAGGCCAAATACAGTTCCATCTTCAACTACCCCACCCTCACCTGGGCCGACGTGGGTGTGGTGGGCTGGCTGGTGGATGGCGCCGCCATCATGAACCAGGTGCCGATTTGCCGTTGCAGCTACGGGCCGTACGCCCGCGCCATGGTGCGCATCTGCAAAGAAGAGTCTTTTCACCAGCGGCAAGGGTTTGAAAGCCTGATGGCCATGATGAAAGGCACGCCAGAACAGCGCCAAATGGTGCAAGAAGCGGTGAACCGCTGGTATTGGCCCGTGCTGGCCATGTTTGGCCCACCCGATGCCGACAGCCCCAACAGTGCCCAAGGCATGCGCTGGGGCATCAAACGCATCAGCAACGATGCGCTGCGCCAGAAGTTTGTCGATGCCACCGTGCCGCAAACCAAAGTTTTGGGCGTTACCTTGCCCGACCCGGATTTGAAATGGAACGAAACCAAGGGCTGCCACGATTACGGCCAGATCGACTGGGACGATTTCTGGAACGTCGTCAACGGCAACGGCCCGTGCAACAAGGAGCGCCTGGCAACGCGGGTGGAGGCGCACGAAAGCGGTGCCTGGGTGCGCGATGCCGCACTGGCCTATGCAGCGAAACAAGACGCGCGGCTACGGCGCGATGCCCAAAGGGAGGTCGCATGAGCCAGATAACGTCGCCTAACGACTTGCCCTCCCCGGGCGAGGGGAGGGATGGGGAGGGGTTGAGCGTCAAGCCCATGCCAAAGGCCATCCCGCAAGCATTGCGGGAATGGCCCTTGTGGGAAGTGTTTGTGCGCTCCAAACAAGGCCTGGAACACAAACACTGTGGCAGTTTGCACGCCGCCGATGCCACCCAGGCCCTGCAAATGGCGCGAGATGTGTACACCCGCCGCCAGGAAGGCGTGAGCATCTGGGTGGTGCCGTCCAAATCCATTG
This sequence comes from Rhodoferax sp., assembly GCA_031417575.1. Lineage (GTDB taxonomy): Bacteria > Pseudomonadota > Gammaproteobacteria > Burkholderiales > Burkholderiaceae_C > JANYCG01. The sequence continues at coordinate 2,777 of JANOVW010000302.1, forward strand.
TCGCCAGTCAACCCGACGATAAACCCGAGTTTTTTGACCCGGCGGGTGACAAAATTTACCGGCACCCGACGTTTTACGAGATCCCCGACGAAGTGGGGCACATGTGAGCGCCGTACTTCAATACACGCTGCATCTGGCCGACAACGCGCTGGTGTTGGGGCAGCGCAATGCGGAATGGTGTGGCCACGGGCCAGTGCTGGAAGAAGACATTGCACTGGCCAATATCGGCCTGGATTTGATCGGCCAAGCCCGCCTGCTTTACCAATATGCGGCATCACTTCACGGCGGCAGCGCCACGGAAGACACGCTCGCGTATTTCCGCAACCCGGCAGAATTTCGCAACTACGTGCTGCTGGAACTGCCGCACAACACAGCGTATGCGCCGTCTGCTTCGGTGGAGCGCGATTACGCGGTAACCATTGCCCGCAATTTCTTGTATTCGTCGCTGATGTTGCTGGTGTGGGAACGACTTCAAAACGGCCAAGACACGCAACTGGCCGCCATTGCAGCAAAAAGCATCAAAGAAGTGCGTTACCACCTGCGGCACAGCACCGATTGGATGTTGCGGCTGGGCGATGGCACTGCCGCGTCGAATCGGCGCCTTCAAGCAGCCTTGGACCATCTGATGCCTTACACGCAGGAATTCTGGTGCAATAGCCCGATGGAACAAGCTGCGATGGCTGAGGGCGTTGCGCCTGATTTGCTGCCCTGCAAAACCGCATGGCTTCAGGGGATTGAACAGGTGGTCGCACTGGCCACACTGCGTTTGCCAGCAGCCAGCGGTTACGTCACGCACGGCAAGGATGGCCAGCACTCGGAGCACCTGAGTTATTTGTTGACAGAAATGCAAAGCCTGGCCCGGGAACACCCCAACGCTACTTGGTAATCACCCCAATGACCGCGATGTCTGCCTCCACTGCCGAACCCCTCGAACCCGCGGCGCTGATTTCCAAAACCTGGCAGGTGCTGGAGGCGATTCCGGACCCCGAGATACCGGTGGTCAGCATTCGGGAACTGGGCATCTTGCGCGACGTTCAGGTCAACGGCTTGGGGCAGGTGGTCGTGGTCATCACCCCCACCTACAGCGGTTGCCCGGCGATTGGCCAAATTGAGGACGATGTACGGGCGGCGCTGGTGCTAGCCCAGATCGACGCGGTGGTTACCACCCAATTGTTTCCGGCCTGGACGACCGACTGGCTAACCCCGACCGCCCACACCAAGCTGCGCCAATTCGGGATTGCACCCCCGGCACATTTGGTTAAAACCGATGAAAAAGTGATCTTTTTTACTACCAAAAAAGTAGCTAATAGTACAATTAATACGCCAAAATCATCGACTTTTATTCAGGATGAAGTTCCGTGCCCACGTTGCGGTAGCGCCAACACCACAGAAACCTCGCATTTTGCGTCAACCGCCTGCAAGGCCTTGTACAAATGCCTGGATTGCCTGGAGCCGTTTGATTATTTCAAACCGTTTTGACATCGGCAAATTCAACCTCCAACCCTTGAATCCCACCACCGGACGGACTCCCCATGGCATTGCCCCGATTTCATTCCTTGCCGGTCTGCCGCGTTGATGCCGAAGCGGCCGGTGCGGTGGCTGTCACTTTTCAGGTGCCTGCACCATTACGCGCCAGCTTCGGCTTTTTGCCCGGTCAATTCCTGACCGTGCAAGCCAACATAGACGGGCAAGATGTGCGCCGCAGTTACTCCATTTGCAGCACCCGCAGCGCCTACGACACCAGGGGTGAACTCAGCATTGGCATTCGGCCCATGCAAGACGGCGTATTTTCCAACTGGGCCGCGCAGCACATCAAAGCGGGCAACACGCTTGCCGTGATGCCCCCGGAAGGGCGGTTTGTTTCTGACCGTCCTCGCGCATTGCACCGGGTGGGTTTTGCAGCGGGCTCGGGCATCACCCCCATTTTGTCTTTGATGGCAACCTCATTGGAGGAACAGCCCGAAACCAAATTCACCCTGGTGTACGGCAACCGAAGTATGGCCAGCGTGATGTTCAATGAGGCGCTGCAAGACCTCAAAGACCGGTTTGCGGATCGGCTGACGTTGATTCACATCTTGTCGCGCCAGGCGCAGGAAGTCGATTTGCTGCAGGGCCGAATTGATGGGCAAAAAATACAGGCTCTCATCCAAACACTACTCCCCGCCAAAAGCATGGATGAAGTGTTCATTTGCGGTCCAGAGGCCATGATTGAATCAACCGAGGCGGCGCTGTTGGCCGCCGGTGTTCCGGCGCGCAACATCCACACCGAACGGTTCAGTTCGCCCACGCTGGACGCCTTGCCGACAGCCCAACGTCGCCTGGCCGCCCAAAGCCGCGCCCCAAAGGTTACGGGCGCGGTGTCGCTGACCATCACCCTGGACGGCAAAAACCACAGTTTGCAAATGAGCCACGACGAACATGTACTGGACGCCGCATTGGCCGCCGGGCTGGATCTACCCTATTCCTGCAAAGCGGGCGTTTGCTGCACCTGCCGCGCCAAAGTGACCGATGGCACGGTTCACATGGATAAAAATTTCACATTGGAGCCATGGGAAGTCGCCAAAGGTTTTGTGCTGACGTGCCAGGCACGGCCCACCAGTCACAACATCGCGATCAATTTTGACGACCGTTGAGGTATCGCGCCTAAACTGTGTGCAAATGTGGCCGCTACTTCCAAAAATGTAGCGTAGGGTGTTAACTTGATCACGCTTGCTGGCCGGTTGGCCGGCAACTTGTCAGGCTAAACTTGTAACCAGTTCCAACTCCATCTCCTTATGGCAAAAATTCTGGTGACAGGTGGTGCCGGTTACATCGGCTCGCATACGTGTATTGAACTCCTGGCCGCCGGCCATGAGGTCACCGTGCTGGACAATTTTTGTAACAGCCAACCCGAAGCGCTGATCCGGGTTGAACGTATTTCTGGAAAAAAGGTTCGGCATATCCAGGGTGATATCCGCAGCCGTCCGTCATTGGTGATGGGATTGCGGCAAAGCGGGGCCTCAGCCGTGATTCATTTTGCCGGGCTCAAAGCGGTGGGTGAGTCAGTCGAAAACCCTTTGGCGTATTACGACAACAATGTGGTTGGCACCGTGCGGTTATTGGAAGCCATGGCGGAATGCAATGTCAAAACGTTGGTCTTCAGCTCTTCTGCCACGGTTTACGGCGTTCCGCAACAATTGCCATTGACAGAAGATCACCCCCTGAGCGCCACCAACCCCTATGGGCACACCAAACTGGTGATTGAAGACATGCTGCGGGCCTACCATGTGGCCAATCCGGCTTGGCGCATCAGCATCTTGCGGTATTTCAACCCCGTCGGCGCGCATGAGAGCGGCTTGATCGGAGAAGATCCCAAGGGCACGCCCAATAACCTGTTGCCCTATGTGGCTCAAGTTGCTGTTGGGCGGCGGGATGCACTGAATATTTGGGGTAATGATTACGATACGCCCGATGGAACTGGCGTGCGCGATTACATCCACGTGGTTGACCTCGCCATTGGCCATGTCAAGGCACTGGAACGTCTGCAAAACCATGCGGAATGCACCGCAATCAACCTCGGAACGGGTGTCGGCTATAGCGTGCTGGACATGGTGTGGGCATTTGAAAAAGCCAGCGGAAAAAACATTCCGTTCAAAATTGCCGAGCGCCGCGCAGGCGATGTCGCGTCGAGCTACTCGGACCCGGGCCAGGCGTTGATACTCCTGGGCTGGCGCGCCGAGCGCGATCTGGAAGCCATGTGTCGGGATGCCTGGCGCTGGCAAAGCATGAACCCCGAGGGTTATGTTGCGTCATGAGTTTTTCTTGGCTGACAACACCTACCGACGAAACAAGGAAAGAAAATGGCTAAAGGAATGATTCTGGCTGCAGGCCAAGGAACCCGGGTGCGACCACTCACCAAGGATTTGCCCAAACCCATGGTCCCCATTTTGGGCAAACCGGTGATGGAATACCTGATTGAGCATTTGGCTCGCCATGGTGTGACAGAAATCATGGTCAATGTAGCGTTTCATCACCACAAGATTGAGCAGTATTTTGGCGACGGCCATCGATGGGGTGTGCAGATTGGTTATGCCTACGAAGGCGTTCGCGACCATGGCGATATCGTCCCCAAACCGTTGGGCTCCGCCGGAGGCATGCGCCGCATTCAGGACTTCAGTGGTTTTTTTGACGAAACCACCTTGGTGATTTGTGGTGACGCCATCATTGACCTGGACATCACGGCAGCATTGGCCGAGCACAAACAAAAAGGCGCAATTGCCAGCGTCGTCACACTGGATGTGCCGCGTAACGAAGTCAGCAACTACGGCATTGTGGTTGCAGACGAATCAGGGCAAATTCAGTCTTTTCAGGAAAAACCAAGCCCCGCTGAAGCCAAATCGACCTTGGCCAGCACTGGCATCTACATTTTTGAGCCGGCCGCACTGGCCAAAATTCCGTCGGGCAAGGTGTATGACATTGGCGCACAATTGTTTCCACAGTTGGTGGCCGAGAAATTGCCTTTTTTCGCGCAAAACCGTCCTTTCAACTGGATTGATATAGGGCGCGTGAGTGACTATTGGTCGGTCCTGCAACGGGTTTTGCGTGGCGAAGTCGCTGACATGAAGATGCCGGGCAAAGAAGTCAAACCAGGAATTTGGGTGGGCCTCAATACATCAATACCCTGGGACAGTGTGCAAATAACCGGCCCGGTGTACATCGGCTCCAGCGCCCGCATTGAACCCGGTGCGGTCATCATCGGACCCGCCTGGATAGGGCATGGCAGTGTGATCCGTTCGGGTGCCAAAGTAACCCGCAGTATCCTGTTCGAATACACCCGGATCGCCGCCGACATGCACTTCAGCGAGATGATTGTCTCGCCCCTGTATTGTGTTGACCGCTACGGTGACACACTTTACCGGGGTGACGACTCGGCCCAGTTGCGGTGGGGCGATGCCCGCGGTTAACCTGTCGCCTGCCACCATCCTCTCATTTTCAAATCAATTTATTTATGTTGATACAACCCGTCGTTTTGTCTGGTGGCTCCGGAACCCGGCTTTGGCCGCTTTCGCGGGAGAAATACCCCAAACAACTGCTTCCCTTGATTGGCGACGATTCGTTGCTACAAGCCACTCTGCGTCGCGCGACAGACATTGCTGGCGCCCAAATGGCAGCGCCTATTGTGGTTAGCAACGAAGAATACCGCTTCGTCATTGCCGAACAACTGCGTTTAATGGATCGTCCAGGCATCATCGTGCTGGAACCAGTTGGAAGAAACACCGCACCAGCTCTCACGATTGCCGCATTGACTGCAATGAAAGGCGACGCTGATCCGGTGCTATTGACGATGCCCGCGGATCACGTGATTGCCGACGTCTCCGCTTTTCAGGTCGCAGTGGCCAAGGGCGCTGCGCGTGCCGGCCAAGGCGACATCGTGACCTTTGGCATTTCACCCCTGACACCTGAAACCGGTTTTGGGTATATCCAGGCCGGTGCCAATGCCGATGGGGAACCGGATGGCGCCCGCCAGATTGCCCGTTTCGTTGAAAAGCCCAATCTTGAAACAGCCAAGGCTTATGTGGCTGATGGGTCTTTTTTGTGGAACGGCGGCATTTTTATGGTGAAGGCCAGTGTCTGGCTTGCCGCCATGTCTGCCTATCGCCCTGACATCCTTGCAGCTTGCGAGGCCGCTTGCACTGCCGGAAAAGCCGATGGTGAGTTTGTCCGGGTGGATAAAGCGCTTTTCAGCGCATGTCCCAGCGACTCAATTGATTACGCAGTGATGGAGCGGCTGAATGGCCCACATACCGACCTGGCACCGATGCCCAAAGGAATTGTGATTCCATTGGCTGCCGGCTGGTCTGATGTCGGCTCTTGGGACGCGCTCTGGCAAGTTCTGCCCAAAGACGATCAGGGCAATGTTTGCCAGGGCGACACCTTGATGCAAGATTGCCAGAACACCTTTGTACTTTCCCAGAGTCGACTGGTGGCCTGCGTGGGCTTGGACAATTTGATCGTGGTCGAAACGGCCGACGCGGTTTTGGTGGCGCACAAAAACCATACCCAGGACGTCAAAAAAATTGTTGATCGCTTAAAGTCAGAAGCGCGAACGGAGGGATTGGTTCACCGCAAGGTATTTCGCCCTTGGGGCTGGTACGACAGCGTCGACGCAGGCAAACGCTTTCAGGTGAAGCGTATCGTTGTCAAGCCCGGCGGAATATTGTCTTTGCAAATGCATCACCATCGTGCCGAACACTGGATCGTGGTCAGCGGTACGGCACGCGTCACCAAAGGAGACGAGACATTTTTGGTCGCTGAAAATCAGTCTACCTTTATCCCATTGGGTACGACTCACCGCCTTGAAAACCCGGGCCAGGTTCCGCTGGAAATGATTGAAGTTCAATCGGGCTCTTATCTGGGCGAAGATGACATCGTCCGCTTTGAAGACGCGTACGGACGGTGAACTAGACTAGCCTCATGCTCAGCGACACTGTTTCCCGTTCCAAAATCATTGACGTATTGCTGGCCAGTCCGGTTTTTGGCAAGCTGGATCGGTCGGTCATCGATGCCTTGGCGGACTCCCTGAAACTGCAACAAGTCCATGGCGGCCATCATGTAATCCGCGAAAGTGAGCCCGCCAATGAGATGCTTTTTCTCATCAGTGGCGGCCTGAGGGTCTCGCGGCGGGCGGCCAACGGCCAACTGATGCTTTACAACGAAATTCGTCCCGGGATGAGTTTTGGCGAGGCGGGCCTGATTCTGCGCCAACCCCGTGCCGCCGACGTAGTTGCCGTGCGTGATTGTGTATTGGCCGTGTTGAGCCGAGAAGCTTTTGAGTCCTTGCTGAACCGGTTTCCGCTGCCCATCAATCAAGTGGTGGTACGTGCCGTTTATAACTATCTGCGGCATGCTGAAGAGTTCGCGGAAAGGACGCACGCGCAAACATTCGTTGTCGTGCCGCTGCATGAAAATTCAGGGGCATCCGAAGTGGCGGCAGGTCTCGCCAGGGCATTTTCGCGCCAGGGGCGAACCCACTTGCTGGAACCGCCATTGATGCCCAAGGGCAATTTAATGGCAACGATGTCATTTCAACGCTCATCCAACGACGATGCGGCTTATCAGGATGCGCTAGAGGAAACCTCTGATTTCTTGATCTATGAAGCCGAAGTTGCTGCGTCTGATTGGTCCAAGCGGGCATTTCGGCAAGCCGACCAAGTGATTTTTGTTGTTCGGGCCGGCAGCAAAGCATCTGAAGGGGAATTGGAGCGGCACCTGAAGTTGCAGCCTGATTTTTCAATGAAGAGGATGCATTTGGTGGTGTGGCATGAAACCGATGCCAATTTGCCCACCGATCCGAAAACGTGGAAAACCGGCCGAAGCTTTGAACGAATTTATCCTCTGCGTAACAAACGTCCAGATGATTTTGCACGGCTCGGGCGCTTTCTGACGGGAAAGGCCGTCGGTGTTGTTTTGGGTGGCGGCGGAGCCAAAGGGTTTGCGCACGTGGGTGTACTTCGGGCCATGGAAGAGGCCGGTATACCAGTAGACCTGATTGGGGGGAATAGCATGGGGGCCTTGATTGGCGCTCAATTTGCCTGTGGCGATTCGCTTGAAGACATCATTTTGCAAACGCAAGAGTTTGCAGCGGGTGGCGAACGCCCCACCTTGCCGCTTATTTCACTGGTTTCTGGTCAACGCGTTCTGCGCGACTTGCGCAAGATGTTCGCAGACAAAACCTGTGATGGCCTGTGGATTCCCTTTTTCACCGCTGCATGCAATTTAACGCAAGGCGGAACCAGCGTTCAGGATCGGGGGCCGATTTGGCGTGCTGTACTGGCCAGCAACTCGCCGGCCGGGCTTTTCCCGCCAGTGCTTTACAAGGGTGACATGCTGGTTGACGGTGCCATCCTTGAAAACGTACCCGTGGATGCGATGAGAATGCGTTTGGGAACTGCGCTGGAGCGCAGACGAGGCAATGGCACTGTTATCGCCATCGACGTTGATGTGCAGGACTCCATGAAGGTTGACCCCAAGCTGACTCGCCTTTCGCGGTGGGGAACAATGAAGGGCTACTTTTTCGAACAAGAACATCCGACGCCCAGCATCGCCGATATTCTTTACCGGGCAGGCCATATTGGCGGTCTGGCGCAAAGGTCACGCACCATTGCCCAAGCAGACCATTATCTGGAACCGCCGGTAACTGCGTATTCCATGATGGCCTATCGTAAGGCGGAAGAAATTGCGGAGATTGGATATCAATATGCACTCAAGCAAATTCCTCTATGGAAGATAAAGCCTTAAAACGGGTCGAACCGGATCCGAACGCGCCCATGACTCCAGCGGTGACGCACCCGCTGTCCACCAGCCAGCGCGAAGTTTGGTTGGATCAAATGGCTTGGCCACAAAGTACCCACCTGAACATCGGCGGCGGTATTTATTTGCAGGGTCCGCTCAATCTGGCGCTTCTGCATGCCGCCTTGATTCAGCTTGCCCAAGAAAATCAAACCTTGAGGCTGGTGCCTTTTTCTGATGGCACCCAGAGGCTTCTGGAAACCTTTACGCCCGAGTTTCCGGTCACCGATTTGAGCGAGATTTCCAGCCTGTTTAACAACGCGCCTGAGATAGACCCGGCTGCAGCCAAAGCTGCCATGCGCCAACATTGGCAAAAAACCATGCAGGAGCCATTCGTTCTGGGCGAAGGGCCTTTATGGCGTTTTGCATTGATACGGGCTCACCCCGAGCTGCACGGTTTGAGCATTCAGTTTCACCACATGATCACTGACGGCTGGACAACCTCGCTGATCCTACAACGCTGGACGACCATCTACAACACCCTTTTGGCGGGCGAACAATCCGTTCGACCCAATTCACCTGATTACCTGAAATTTGTTGAAGATTCGTTGCAATACACGTCATCTGAGGCATTTGAGCGCGATCGGCAATATTGGTTGACACAGGTACCTGCACTTCCCGCGCCGTTGATAGAGCGACGAGGGGGAGTACACGGCCGCCAGTCTTTGCCAACTTCTCATTTGGTCATACAAAAAATTCCCAGGCAAGACTATCGCGCATTGGAAGCTTTTGCCATACACCATCAGGTCACCGCCTTCAACGTGTTTTTGGCGGCCCTGGCCCTCTATTTCGGGCAAATTTACAAACAAACGCGTGTGGTTGCAGGTGTTCCCAACCTGAATCGAGGGGGCAGACGCTTCAGGGAAACCCTTGGCATGTTTGTGGGGGTTCTTGCAGTGGGGGTCGACGTCAAACCAGAATTGGCAGTGTATGAATTGCTGTCCGCCATTGCCATGTCGATGCGGGGCGCATTGCGGCACCCTCGCCTGCCGCTCAGCGAGTTGGGGC
>JANOVW010000303.1:0-2030 GCA_031417575.1 Rhodoferax sp.
CTTCTGTCCATGAGTGTGTCCTGGTTTTTCATACGATCAATGCGCGGCTGCGGCCTCACCGCCCATGCCACCAGCGCTGCCTTTGAGCGAGGCCAGGCCACCGGCGGAGGTGCCGGTGAGCGTGGTCTGCAAATCGGCCTCGGCCAGCCAGAAATCTCGCTGCGCCTCGATTGCGCTGTTGATACTCATCACGTGTGAGCGGGTGTCGGCCAGCAAGTCCCACACACTGGCCAACATGCCGTTGTAACGCAGCACCAGCTCGTCGTTGATGAACTTGCGCAGGGGCACCACCTCGTCGCGGTAGTGAACCGCGAGGTCATACGCCGTGCGGTAGCCGTGGTAGGCCTCGCGGGCTTCGGAACGGGCCTTGACGGCCACTTCACGCACCCGCGCGGCAGACTGCAGGTACATGGCTTTGGAACGTGCGTTGCGGGCGCCGCCCCAGTCAAAAATTGGAAGCGGCAGTTCCAGCTCCACGCCTCGTTTGGCCTCTTGGCTCAGCGCCGCGTTGTCAAAATGGGTGCTGCTGCTGAACGAAAGCGTCATGCCATCCACATAGCCCAACACCGTTTTGAATCCCATCTGATCCGCCACAAAACCCGATTCGGCCACCGCAGAACGCACATCCAACCGTGCCCGCAAGGCCCGTGCTTCCACATCGGCCATCTCGGTCACGGTTTTGGGTACATCCGGCAGGCGCTCGGCCAGGCTGAAGTTGATCTGCTGGCCCCACAGGCCCATCAGGCGGATGAGTTTTTCACGTTCGCTGAAGTTGGCTTGTTCAGCACGTGCCAGCTGCGTGGTGGCATCGGCCAAAAAGACCTGCTCGCGCGCCTGCTTCAAACCGCTCCAGTTGCCCACCCGGGCCCTGCGCCGCGCCAACTCGGCGCTGGCATCGGCGGCATCTTTCACATCGCGCATGTACAGGGCGGTTTGCTGCGCCGCCACGGCCATGATCCACGCTTTGCGGGTGTCGGCAGCCAGTTTCACCACCTCTTGCGCTGCCATCAGTTTGGCCATTTCGTGTTGCTGGCCCTGCCATTTCGCCTTCCAGGGCAAGGTCAGCAAACCCACAATGTTGAACGTGAGCATGCGTTCGATCTCCACCGTGTCGCCAGAGGTGAAACGCCCGATCGACAGATGCGGATTGGGCAGGCGGCCCATCTGCACCCGGTCGGCATCGCTCACGCCCAACGCAGCCATCGAGCCTTGCAAGGCCGGGTTGTTCAGCAGCGCGATGCGCACGGCGGATTCGGCGGTGATCGGCGCTTTGAGCAGCTCAGCCACGGCGGCGGTCACCGCCTGTGGATCCTGCACCAAGACGACGTTGACACCCGCTGTTTTACCTTGAACCAGTTGCGACACGTCGGCCAGGTTGCCGTCTGGCGACAGCGTGGCGCAGCCTGCCAGCAGGGCGATGGCCACAACGCCGCTCGCCAATTTGAAAATGGATGGCATAAGGCACCTAGTGTTTGTGGGCGGCCGGCGGTACAGCCGGTGCGGGTGGGGCAGTTTGTGTTTCTGCCGGTTTGGCCACAGGTTTGGCTACCGGTTTGGTCTTGATCTGGGCTTCTTCCCATTTCAAAATGTCAACGTGGCCGCGCGGAAACTGCGCGACATCGGCGTTGGCTTTTTTCCAGTCCACCGATTGGGTTTCAACGCCCATCGGTGACTCCTTGAAAACAGACTGGTAAATGACCGCAGGCACGGTGGCCTGAGGGTCAGTGACAGTGGTTTGAGCAAACGCGGCTGCGCACCCCATGGCCAACGCCATCCCTAAAAATTTCTTCACTTTGAACTCCTGATCGACGCACAAGTGGTTAGAGAACCACGGTTATCCGCCACAAACCGGCCCTAAGGAGCCAATTTCGGGCGAACTAAGGCTAGGACGATCAGGAAATGGGCGGTTTGAAACCGGTGCGCAGTGCAGCGCTGGCGAAGCGGGTTCCCGCTGGCGTGATGGGTGAAACAGCGCCCACCGTTGGCAGCTTCAGAGGCAGGATGCCCATGAGCGCAACGGAGTGGCAAAT
>JANOVW010000304.1:0-3066 GCA_031417575.1 Rhodoferax sp.
GCGGAAAAACCGGTGCGGCGCTGGCCATTGCCCAAGCATTGCACGCGCACGGCGGCGCAGAAATAATAAGCATGGATTCCGCCCTGGTTTACCGAGGCATGGATATCGGCGCCGCCAAGCCGTCCGCGTCTGAACTGGCGCAGGTTCCGCACCACCTGATCAATATCCGTGACCCGCTGAACGCCTACAGCGCCGCCGAGTTTGCCCGCGATGCCCAACGCCTGATTGCCGACATTTCGGCGCGGGGCAAATTGCCGCTGCTGGTGGGTGGCACCATGCTGTATTACAAGGCATTGATTAACGGGATGGACGACATGCCGCCCGCCAACCCCGCCCTGCGCGCCAATATTGAAGCGCAGGCCCGCGCCGACGGTTGGCCAGCTCTGCACCAACAATTGCAAGGTTTTGATCCACTCACAGCAGCGCGCCTGGCACCGCATGACTCACAGCGTATTTCCCGTGCGATTGAGGTTTTCAGGCTCACGGGCCAGCCTTTGAGCTCGTTTCATGCGAGAACCCAAGCGGCTACCGAGATACCGCCTGATGCGCATGACAAACATTCGCTGTTGATCTCGCTGGAGCCCGCTGATCGCGCATGGTTGCATCACCGAATCGCGCTGCGGTTTGATGCCATGGTGCAGGCGGGGTTTTTGGACGAAATGCGCACCTTGCGCGCCCGGGGCGATTTGCATGCCGAGTTGCCCGCGATGCGCTGCGTGGGTTACCGCCAGGCTTGGGAGATGCTGGAAGGACGCGTCGCACCCGACGTCTGGCGCGAACTGGCCGTCATTGCCACCCGCCAGTTGGCCAAACGCCAAATGACCTGGCTGCGCAGCCTGCCCGAGCGGGTGCTGGTGCCCGCCGACAGCGAAGACGCCACATCACGGGCAGTGGATGCCGTGATGCAGTTTTTGCAGCTTGACCCACCCTGAGCGGCGGCAGTGGCCACTGCAACAGCGAACCAGGACCAAGCCCATCATCCCATATAATTATATTTAAATATTTTTATATGAAAAAAAGGCCTTTTGTTCACGTAATAATTGCACAATAAGCTACTATTAATATAGTATATTTACTTATATAGTATACATTTATTTTGTAAATATTACCAAAAATCAATATTTTGAAGGGCCGGGCATGTGCCCAAAGCCCCTCGCCGCAATACCTTAGCGCGGCGCCATGCGAATCGCGCCATCCAGTCGAATGGTTTCGCCATTCAGCATCGAATTTTCAAGAATATGCATGGCCAGTTGCGCAAATTCATCGGGCTGGCCCAAGCGAGCCGGATGCGGAACCGACGCACCCAGCGATTGCCGAATGGGCTCGGGCAGTTTGGCCAGCAAGGGCGTGTCAAACAGGCCTGGTGCAATGGTGCAGACGCGGATGAATTTGGTCGCCAAATCGCGGGCGGCAACCACCGTCATGCCAACCACGCCGGCTTTGGAGGCCGAATACGGAATCTGGCCAATCTGGCCCTCAAAAGCCGCTACCGAAGCGGTCATTACCACCGCACCCCGTTCGCCGTCCAGCACCTCGTTTTTGGCCATGCGCGCAGCGGCAAGGCGCAGGCAGTTGAAGCTGCCCACCAAGTTCACCCGAATGGTGTTTTCATATTTTTCCAGCGAACCGGGCTGGCCGTCTTTTTCGACCACCCGTACCGGCCCCCCAATGCCCGCGCAATGCACCAGCGCCCGCAACGTACCCATGGCTTCTGCCGCGTCCAGGGCTGCGTTGATTTGTTCGGTATTGCAAACATCCGCATGCATGTAGGTCACACCCAACCGGGCAGCCACCGCCGCGCCGGCTTCGCGGTTCAAATCGACAATGACGACGTGAACACCCTTCTCGACCAAACGGGTGGCACAAGCCAGCCCCAGCCCCGACGCACCACCGGTGACGAGCGCGGACATGTTCTGTAGTTTCATTCTTGATCTCCTGACATTAATGGGATTCAACCCGTTCGATGATGATCGCTGGGGCCATGCCGCCGGCTGCGCACATGGTGACCAGCCCGCGCTTCAAACCGCGCCGCTCCAGTTCATCCAGCACCGTGCCAATCAGCATGGAACCGGTGGCCCCAATCGGGTGGCCCAGGGCCATAGCACCGCCATTCACGTTGACTTTATTGCGGTCCAGTTTCAAATCACGTATGAATTTCTCCATCACCACGGCGAAGGCTTCGTTGATCTCCCAAAGGTCAATGTCATCCACCGTCAAGCCGGCCTTGGCCAGCACCTTGCGGGCGGCGGGCACCGGGCCGTTCAACATCAGCGTGGGCGAATCACCCATGTTGGCCATGGCCACCACCCGGCCGCGCGCCTTGAGGCCATGTTTTTTGGCGTAAGCTGGGGAAGCCAGCAGCACCGCTGCCGCACCATCGACCACGCCCGACGAATTGCCCGCGTGGTGCACAAAGTTGATGTCCAGGCCGGGGTGCTCTTGCAATATCAGGCTGCGAAAGGTGTTGCCTTTTGCATCCAGCGGCATGTCTGCAATTTGCGTAAAAGCCGGTTTGAGTGACGCCAGGCCTTCGGCCGTGGTCTGCGGGCGGGGGAACTCTTCGCGATCCAGCGCCAGGCTGCCGTCGGCTTTGTAAACCGGGATCAGGCTTTTGCTGAAATGACCGTTTTTGATGGCAATATCGGCGCGGCGCTGGCTCTCCAGTGCGCCAGCATCCAAATCAGCTCGGCTGATGCCTTCCAGTGTGGCGATAGCATCTGCGCAAACGCCCTGGTGCGACTGCGGCACGTTGGCGCGCAGGCGCAGATTGCCTGAATCCATCATCATCGGGCCTTCTTCGGCGGTGCGCCGGCCAGGCATCGACATCATCTCGGTGCCGCCCGCGATCATCAGGTCTTCCATGCCCGACATGATCGAGGCCGCCGCCAGGTTCACGGTGGTGATGCCCGAACCGCAAAAGCGGTCCAGCGTAACGCCACTGCTGCGCATGTCGTAACCGGCATCCAGCGCCGCCATGCGGCCCAGATCGCCAGCTTGCGCGCCGCGCTGGGAGCTGGTGCCCCAAATGATGTCGTCCACCTCCGCGGTATTGAGGTTGTTGCGTTC
>JANOVW010000305.1:0-4970 GCA_031417575.1 Rhodoferax sp.
TGTCGCGCCGGGGTACTGTTGGCGCAGCGCGGCGAACATCGGACCGGCCAGCACGATGCTGCCCATTTCAGAGAGCAAAATGACGAGGATGTTTTTTGGCTTGGGGTTCAGCGGCATCGGCCCGCGAAGGCGTTCGCTCAATCGCACCCAACCCGACACCAGCGCGCACAAAGCCTGCCCAACCCAGCGGTCAATCCAGCGTTGTGTTGAAATTTTCATGGGTGAATGGTAGCCGCTTGACGCCTCCCGGCTGGGCAGGCATTGCCAACGGGGTGGGTCAGGTCTTCGCCCATTTCCAGTTGACGGTGTTCGCATCCAAAAAGGTCGCCATGCCTGCCAGTTCGTCGTCCAGGGCCTGGCCCAACGCACGGTTGGCGCGGTGTTTGCCGACCAAGCCAATCTGCGCCGTCAGGCACTGCCCATCCAGCGCCACATTGCCCCAGCCAATCACCTCATCGCGCCACAGCAGCGGCAGGGCGTAATAACCGAGTTTGCGTTGGGCCGGCGGGGTGTAGGCTTCAAAACGATAAGCCCAGCCCCAAAACAGCTCGAAACGTCGCCGGTCCCACACCACCGGGTCAAACGGGGCCAGCAGGCGGGCCTGATCGCCGCTCGCGGCTGATGGGTGTTTACCTAGTTTTTCGTTGGCGGGCCACAGCCATAAAACGCCGTCAACATTGGTTTGCGCCAGGCGCGCTTTGGCCCGTTGCAGCGCGGCGTTGCGCTGGTTTTGCCATTGCGGCACGCCTTTCATGAGATGGCTTACCAATTGCCCGAGTGACGCAGCGGGCAAGGGCGCGTAGGTGTTGACCACCACATCCACCAGGGCATCGAGCGTATCTTGCGCATTTGGCGCAGGTGTCGTGGTTGCTTCGGGTGATGGCGCAGGCAGTGCGTAAACCCGGATACCGGTTTCGCGGCGCGCAACCCGCAAAGCGCCGTGGTAGTGCAGCGTGTCCATCAATTGGGTGGTGACGTTGGATCGCCCGCCAAACCAGTTCAGGGCCTTGCCATGGTTGAAATGCGCATCCACATCACGCGGGTGTGCTTGCCCGCGCAAGCGAACGAAATCAAGCAGGGCTGGGGCCTGTTGGGTTTCTTGGGCGGAGAGTGGCCGGCGCGGCGTTCGGGGGTGCATCAGCGCCTGCGTAGCGCGGGGCAAAAAGCCGTAGTTGACGAAGAAGTCTTCTTCAATACCCAACTGCGGGTAACGTTTTTCGAGATCCCCCGCGCGGTAATTTTTAACCCGGTGGCGCAACGTTAAATCTTGGGCGCGGGCTGGTGCACGGATAGGGTCGGCCTGTATGAACCCGAGTTTTGCAATGGCCCGACCGAGCGTGGTCGGGCCAAACAGGCTGCGCGAAATGGCAAAGCGGCGCAGCGCTGCCAGCGTCGTGCCGGGCTTCAATGGGTTTTACAAGCCAGTGCTGGCCTTACAGGCCAGCCGCTGCACGCAGCGCCGCCACTTTGTCCGTGCGCTCCCAGGTGAACTCGGGCTCTTCGCGGCCAAAGTGGCCGTAGGCGGCGGTTTTTTCGTAGATGGGGCGCAGCAGGTCCAACATCTGGATGATGCCTTTCGGACGCAGGTCAAAGTGCTCGTTCACCAGGGCGGAGATTTTTTCGTCACTGATGACACCAGTGCCTTCGGTGTAGACCGTCACGTTCATCGGTTTGGCCACCCCAATCGCATAGGCGACCTGAATCTGGCACTGCCTGGCCAGACCGGCAGCCACGATGTTTTTGGCGACGTATCGGGCAGCATAGGCGGCCGAGCGGTCAACCTTGCTCGGGTCTTTGCCGGAAAAGGCACCACCGCCGTGCGGGCAAGCGCCGCCATAGGTGTCCACAATGATTTTGCGCCCGGTCAGGCCGCAATCACCCTGCGGGCCACCGACGACGAAACGACCGGTTGGATTGATGAGGTAACGGGTGTTTTGCAGCCACTCTTTGGGCAACACAGGTTTGATGATTTCTTCAATGATGGCTTCGTTGAACGAGGCCTTCATTTTGGTCATCGACTCGGATTGATCCGGGTCATGCTGGCTGGAGAGCACCACGGTGTCGATGCTGTGGGGTTTGCCATCGACATAACGCATGGTGACCTGGCTTTTGGCATCGGGGCGCAGGAAGGGCAACTTGCCGCTTTTGCGCAATTGCGCCTGGCGCTCGACCAGCCGATGCGCGTAATAAATGGGCGCAGGCATCAATTCTGGGGTTTCATTGCAGGCGTAGCCGAACATCAGGCCCTGGTCACCGGCGCCCGTGTTCATGTGGTCGTCGGAGGCGTGGTCAACACCCTGGGCGATGTCGTTTGACTGTTTGTCATAGGCCACCAGAACGGCGCAGCCTTTGTAGTCAATACCGTATTCGGTGTTGTCGTAACCGATGCGCTTGATGGTGTCGCGCGCCACCTGGATGTAATCGACATGCGCGTTGGTGGTGATTTCACCCGCCAGCACCACCAAACCGGTGTTGCACAGGGTTTCTGCGGCTACGCGGGATTTGGGGTCTTGTTTGAAGATCGCGTCCAGAATAGCGTCTGAAATTTGGTCGGCCACCTTGTCGGGGTGCCCCTCAGACACGGATTCGGACGTGAAAAGAAAATCGTTTGCCATGAAAAAAGCTCCTAAAGAATTAAAACAACGGTAACTCGCGTTGCTTTGTGCTTTGGGAGCCCACAGCGAACGCTTTAGCAGATTTGCCAACCTGTAAATCCGCCTTTTTTGCGGATTGAATCAAAGTGTGACAAGGCACAATGGCGGCGCGGCTGACTTTGCGAAAGGCAACTTCCGAAGGAAGCAAATACCGTAAGAAGTCGGCTGCACCACTGTTTGTGGGGTCGCCCTGCAAGTAGTTCTATAACTCAGCGACGCGCCTATTTTATCTGATTGATGGCTTTCCTGTTCAAAATTCTCTCGTTGTTACCGTTGTGGGTTGCGCATGGCGTGGGTTGGGTGTTGGGTTGGCTTGCCTGGAGTCTCTCGTCTTCCTACCGCGCCCGCTTGCGCGAAAACGCCGATCAGGCGGGGGTGAGCCAATGGGCGCGCTGGCGTTCGATCGGCGCGGCTGGCCAGCAGGTGGCAGAGCTGCCGCGGCTTTGGTTCGGCAAGCCGGTCTCCATCACGCTGCACAACACCGAGCTGGTGGATGAAGCGCTGGCCCGTGGGCCTGGCATCGTGTTTTTGACGCCGCACCTGGGTTGTTTTGAAATCATGGCGCAAGCCTATGCCAACCGTTACGGAATCGATGGTTCGGGCACCGACCAGAGCCCAGCGCGGCCGGGACGGCCCATCACCGTGTTGTTTCGTCCACCGCGCAAAGCCTGGCTGACGGAACTGGTCTCACAGGCCCGTGTGCGGCCCGGTTTGGCAACGGCGCCCACTTCACTGGCGGGTGTCAAACAAATGATCAAGGCCTTGAAGAAAGGTGAAAGTGTCGGTTTGTTGCCCGATCAGGTGCCGCCGAGGGGCCAAGGCGTGTGGAGCCCGTTTTTTGGCCGCAACGCCTACACCATGACATTGGCCGTTCGCCTGGCGTTGCAGACCGATGCGACGATCCTGATTGCCTGGGGAAAACGTTTGTCGTGGGGCCGGGGTTATGCGGTGCATGTATTGCCGTTGGCAACCCGTGTTCAAAGGCGCTCTGGAAGCGGGCAAGCCGAAGAACCCCCGAACGTATCCAAAGGCGCATCGGGTTTGTCCCCTGACCTGGAAGGTGCGGTGCGCCAGGTCAATGCCGCGATGGAAACCCTGATCCGCACCTGCCCCGAGCAATATTTGTGGGGTTATGCCCGTTACAAGCAGCCCAAGGTGGAGCCATGACAGACCGTTTTGCGGCGTACGACGGCGCAACATGCTGAACGCGGCGCTCAGTCGTGGCGGCCTCGTGTTGATGCGCCTGTTGGGGCAATTGCCGCTGCCGGTGGTGCGCGCGCTGGGTTGGGTTTTGGGTTGGGGTTTGTATGGGCTGGCCGGGTCGCGCAGACGCGTGGTGCAAACCAATCTGGCCTTGTGTTTCCCGGTCTGGAGCCCACAAAAGCGCACGCAGATGGCGCAACAACACTTTGTGGTTTTTGCACAAGCGTGGTTGGACAGGGGTTGGTTGTGGCACGGCAAGCCCGCGCTTTTGCAGCGCCGTCTGCGCCTGACGGGCGCCGTGGAGTCGCTGCGCGGTGATCAAGCCTGCATCATCTTTGCGCCGCATTTTGTCGGGCTGGATGCTGGCTGGACGGCTCTTACACAGAAAGTCAGCCGTCACTTCGCAACGATTTACAGTCACCAGACCAACCCGCAGGTCGATGCCTGGGTGCTGGCCGGGCGCCAGCGCTTCGGCCAGCCGCACCTTTTTGACCGCACCGACGGCGCCAAAGTGCTGGTCAACGCGATCAAGGCCGGGCAAGCGTTCTACCTGCTGCCCGACATGAATTACGACCCGCGGGATTCCATTTTTGTGCCGTTTTATGGGGTGCCGGCGGCCACCATCACGTCACTCTCGCGTTTGGCGCGCCTGGGTAAAGCGCGTGTGATTCCGGTGGTGACGCAGCTCACCGCATCGGGTTACGAGGTGCAGGTCATGCCTGCCTGGGCAGACGTGCCCAGCGACGACGTGGCCCACGATACGCTCCTGATGAACCAACGACTGGAGAGTTGGATCGACGACCTGCCCGCGCAATACTACTGGGTTCACAAGCGCTTCAAGGACCAGTCGACAGGACCTTCCGACATCTACAAATGATACGGAATTGTCAATTTAATTATATTGTAATTTTGTATTTAGAATAAAAAGCAAATTTTCTAAGTATAAATTGCACGGTTAGCTATATAAAATATATCAGTAAAGTATAAATATTATTTATTAATTATTTAAAAATATCAATAAATAGGTTAAATTTAGTTAGTTTGATGGTGCGGGGCCTGCTGCAACATCCGCTGTACCAAGAGCGGTTGGGTCGGCCACTTCCGGGCTTGCCG
>JANOVW010000306.1:0-2872 GCA_031417575.1 Rhodoferax sp.
CATTTGAGTATGCTGGCGCAACACCTCGTCAATTTGGTCGCCACAGGTCATGACCGGATTCAAGGCCGTCATGGGCTCCTGAAAAATCATCGACATGCGGGTGGCACGCAGTTCACGCAGGCGACTCAAGGGTGCGTGGGTGATATCTTCACCCCGAAGCAAAATTTTGCCACTGACCACCGGAAGCACCTTGGGCAAAAGGCCCATCACCGCTTGCGCAATCACCGATTTGCCGGAACCGGACTCGCCCACCAAGCAAACAATCTCGCCGGCACCGACGCTGAAAGAAACCTGTTCGACGGCGTTGGCCCTGTCGCCGCCACCTGGCAAGGCAATGCACAGGCCCTGCACTTCGAGAATTGGTTTTGGGCTTGTGCTGCTCATTCGGCGCGTCGTCACGTACGTTTGGCCATTTTGGGGTCAAGGGTGTCGCGCAGGCCATCGCCCAGCATGTTCACCGCCAATACCGTCACCGCCAGAAAAATGCCGGGGAAAAAAATATTGTGCGGGTATTCATTGAATTGCGCCCGGCCTTCGGCCATCACGTTGCCCCAGGTCGGTATGTCTGGGGGCAAACCCACGCCCAGAAACGACAAGATGGCCTCCACCAAAATGCCCGAAGCGCAAATAAAAGTGCCTTGCACGACCAATGGTGCCACGGTGTTCGGCAAAATGTGGCGCACCATGATGCGCCATATGGGTGTACCCATGGCAATGGCGGCTTCCACATACGGCTCCTCACGAATCGTCAGCACCAGCGAGCGGACCAAACGCGTCACCCGAGGTATTTCGGGGATGGCAATCGCCACCACCACTGTCAACAAACTACCCCGCCACATGGCCACCAATGCGATGGCAATCAAGATGGCGGGGATTGCCATCACGCCATCCATTACCCGCATCAAAGGGCCGTCGAGCCAGCGCAAATAACCCGCGCACAGCCCCAACAAAATGCCAATCGACATCGCCACCACTGCCGTGAAAAGGCCCACCATCAGTGAAACCTGGGTGCCGAAAATCACCCGGCTGTAAATATCCCGGCCAAAAGAATCGGACCCCATGCGAAAGGTGTGTTTAAGCTGCTCGCCCTCCAGGGTGGTGATTTCGCCTTGTTTTCCCGGCAAAAGATCTCGGCTGGCCGGGTCGAACAGTGTTGGATCGACGGTTCCCAGCCAGGGTGCCAACAGCGCAATCAACACCAATATCAGCAGGCAAGTGCCTCCAATACGAACCGACATATTGCGTTTGACGCGTTGCCACGCGCTGGGCTGAGCAACGATGGTCGCGTTTTCAATCGACTGGGATTCAAAAGAGGCGTGGGTGGCCATGAAATGAAACAGATAGGTTCAATGGGTCAGCAGCGAATGAATCGCGGGTCAGTAACGTATTCGCGGATCGAAAAACACATACGACAAATCAACCAGCAAATTGATAGCTACATAGACAAACGAAAACAGCAGAATAACGCCCTGAATGGTTGGGAAATCCCGCGCCAAAACGGCATCAACTGTCAGCCGCCCCAAGCCCGGAATCGCATAAACAGATTCAGTGACCACCACACCACCAATCAACAAGGCAACACCAATACCAATCACCGTGACGATCGGAACCGCAGCATTCGCCAGTGCATGGCGCAACAGTACCTTGATTTCCGGCAGACCCTTGGCGCGGGCAGTGCGGATGTAGTCTTCACCCAGCGTTTCGAGCACCGATGCCCGCGTGACCCGCGCAATCAGGGCAATGTAGATCACCGACAAAGTAGCGGATGGCAAAACCAGGTGGTACAGCCAATTGCCCACGCCATTGCTCAAGCGTTGGTAGCCTTGCACTGGCAACCAACCGAGCTTCATCGACACCCCCCAAATCAGCAGGTAGGCCAACACAAAGACCGGAATGGAAAACCCCAGCACCGAAAACCCCATTAACGCGCGATCCAGCCAACTCCCAAAACGCCAAGCGGCCAAAACACCCAAAGGTACCGCTAACAGCACCGCGATGGTGATGGTGATCAAAGCCAGCGACACCGTGGGCTCGAGGCGCTGCCCGATCAAGGTGGTGACCTTGGTTTTGTAATAGAAAGACTCGCCGAGGTCGCCGGTTAGCGTTTTGCCTATCCAGATCAGGTACTGCTCAGGAATCGAGCGATTCAGACCCAAATTTTCACGGATTTGCGCGATTTGGTCGGTGCTGGCTGCATCACCCGCGAGCACGGCCGCCGGATCACCCGGCGTAAGGCGCAGCATCAGAAATACCAGCACTGAAACAATCAGCAGCACCGGCACCGTAGCCGCCAAGCGCCTCAGCAGGAAAGTCCCCATCAGGCCAGACCGGTCAGTTTTTCTTCAAATTCCAATAGATATTGCCATTGGTTACGAAGAAACCGCTGACTTTCTTG
This sequence comes from Rhodoferax sp., assembly GCA_031417575.1. Classification (GTDB taxonomy): domain Bacteria; phylum Pseudomonadota; class Gammaproteobacteria; order Burkholderiales; family Burkholderiaceae_C; genus JANYCG01. The sequence continues at coordinate 2,396 of JANOVW010000306.1, forward strand.
GTGGAAGCCATTGGCTGGTCATACTCACCCAAGGGGGCATGGGTGGCAATTTCAAACGCGCGCACATGGATTTGTTCGGCCAGTTTTTTCTTGGCACCTTCGTCAGTCGCGCGCATGAACTGGTCGCGCAGGGCGATCATTTTGTCGTCTTGTGCCCATCCAAACCAGCCTGATTTTTCGCCCCGGGTGTCCATCGTCGCGTTGGCAATCGGATTCCAAACGTCAAAGGCCTGCCAAGCGGTGAGGAACATGTTCCAGCCGCCTTTGTCCGGCGCATCTTTTTTGGCCCGGCGCCCAACCAGGGTCTGCCAATCCATGGCCTGCAGGTCAACCTTGAACCCGGCCTGACGCAGCAATTGGGCAGCCACATCCGGCAATTTTTGGATCGACGCCAAGTCAGTCGGTTTCATGATCAGGACCGGCGTGCCGTCATAACCAGACGCCTTCAACAATTCCTGGGCCTTTTTCATGTTGGAC
>JANOVW010000307.1:0-5801 GCA_031417575.1 Rhodoferax sp.
CCAACGGTGAAGTTTTTGCTGCGCCATGGTATCGATGCCAAAAGCGGATGGAAAGCGGGCCCGGTTGCCACCACGATTGCGCAGTTTGCCGAAAAAGGCAACTTCGACTTGGTCATCATGGGTTCACACGGCCACGGTGCCTTGGTTAACCTGGTGATGGGTTCGGTGGCCACCCAGGTGCTGGCGCAATGCAAGGTGCCCGTATTGATGGTTCGGTGATGATTCGCTGAGCGCGCCGGCGGAGCCCGTCAATACCCGGCAACCAGATCCACCTGATGGGTCAGCGGTTGCCCGTTGCGGTAGTGTTGCAGGTTGGCCAAAAAACGCTCGGCAGCGCGTTCGAACATGCGTGATTGCGAACGGCCCGACAAATGCATGGTGATGTGGGCATTGGGCAGGCTCCACAGTTCGTGATCGGGCGGCAAGGGTTCGGGCTCGGTGACATCCAGAAAAGCATGGGCAATCGTGCCGTTTCGCAGCGCCTGGGCCACAGCCACCTGATCGACCACGCTGCCACGCGCCACATTGATCAGTGTGGCCGTCTTTTTCATCGCGGCCAACTCGCTGGCCCCCATCATCTGAGCCGTTTGCGCGGTGGCGGGAACGGCCAAAATGACCCAATCAAATTCTCCCAGACGGGCTTGCCACTGTTCCGGGCCCAGCACCGTCAGGCTGGCATCTTGCGGTGTTGGCCCCACCGTTCGGCGCACCGCCGTCACATCGACGCCGAAGGCCTGCAGACGGCTGGCAGTCAATTGCCCAATCGCCCCAAAACCCACCATCAGCGCCTTGCTGCCGGCCAGCTCCATCTTGCCTGGCGCCTCCAACAGCCATTCGTGACGGGCCTGCGCTTGAACCACAGCACGGTAGCCCTTGGCAATCGTCAGCATGCCCATTACCACGTATTCGGCAATGGTGAGTGCGTTGATACCCACGCCGTTGGTCACCCGAACACCCCGTTCGATCAAGGTGGGCAAGGGGAAACCGTCGACCCCGGCGTACACCGAATTGAGCCATTTAAGGTCTTTGGCCAGCGTAATGGCCTGGCTCATCGCCGCTTTGTCGGCAAAATCCAGCCAGCCAATTTCCGCACCCGGCACGATGGCAAACGCTTCGTCGCGGCTGGCGTACCAGCGCGGCTCCAGCCAATCGGGCAAGCGGCCTTGCACGTAGGGGCGAATCATGGCGGTCAGGGCGGCCGGGACTTTATCGGACATGCTGTTCCTCGTTGGGTCAATCGGGTGATTCAACCACACCGGCTGAGCCTTATTAACTCCAGCCCGCGTCGACCTTGAATTCTTGCGCAGTGCACATGGCAGCATCATCGGAGGCGAGGAACAACACCATACGCGCCACGTCGGAAGGTTGCAGCTTGTCAGGCAGGCACTGGTTGCGCCGGATGGCGGCCTCACCCTCGTCATTGAGCCACAAGCTGACTTGCCGCTCGGTCATCACCCAGCCAGGGCTAACGGTATTGACGCGAATGCGATGCGCACCCAAGCTGCCTGCCAGGCCACGCGTGAGGCCGTTGACTGACGACTTGGCAATCGAATAGAGCGGAAATTCGCTGCCCTTGGTTTGCCAGCCGGTGGAACCGAGGTTAATAATGCTGCCACCACCCAGGCGCTTCATGCCGGGCACCAGCGCCTGGATTGCAAAAAACGCAGGGCGCTGGTTGACCGCCATGCGTTCATCCCAATAATCCAGCGTGACCTCCTCCACCGTATGCCGGTCGTCCCTCGCCACGTTATTGACCAGCCCATAAAAATCACCGAGTGCTGCCAGCGCCTGCGCCATGGCCGCTTGCAGCGCCGGCACGTCACGCACATCGCAGTGCACAAACCAGGGTTTGACGTAGCCTCGCGCAGCAACGCGTTGCACCAAGGCCTCACTTTCGTCCTTTGCGAAATCGACAAAGGCCACCCGTGTGCCTTGTTCGGCAAAGGCTTCGACCATGGCCGCACCAATGCCGGAGCCGCCGCCCGTGATGAAAACGCGCCGGTCGCGCAGGCTGGGAAAACGCGCCAATTCAGAGCTCATGGAGAACACCTTTTGCATGTTGAAAGAGGGGCCTCGTTCCATTTTCAAATGAATTGTGAAACAGGCGGCACGTGTTGCACGAATGATTTTGAAGTGGAAACAGGCAAGGATTTGATTTTGTACCGACAATGCGCCAACATTTGCACAGGAGCCCCCATGATCGTTGTCCACCACCTCAATGACTCGCGCTCGCAGCGCGTTTTATGGCTGCTTGAAGAATTGGGGCAAGCCTACGAGATCGTCCATTACCAACGCGATGCCACCACGCGCCTGGCGCCGCCCGAATTGCTGGCGGTGCACCCGCTGGGCAAGTCGCCGGTGATCACCGATGCGGGCCGCACCATTCATGAGTCCGGCGCGATTGTGGATTACATCCTGCGCCGTTATGGCGGCGGGAAACTGCGCCCCGACGCAACAACGGCCGACTACGAAGCCCATCAGCAGTGGCTGCATTACGCCGAAGGCTCTGCCATGTTGCCGTTTTTGCTGAAACTGTACGTTTCGCGGCTGGGCGATGCCGGTGCGCCGTTGTCACCGCGGATTGAAAGCGAATTGGCCAACCACCTGGGGTTTGTGAATCAATCTCTCGCCGGCAAAGACTGGCTCGTGGGCGACCATCTCACCGGTGCCGACATCATGATGAGTTTTGTGGGTGAAATTGCTGCCGCCCGCACCAAGCGTGCCGATTACCCGCACGTGGAGGCCTGGGTGCAGCGCTTTCAGGCGCGCCCTGCCTACCTGCGGGCGCTGGAAAAAGGCGGCACCTATAACTTTGGGCCTGCAACGGCAAAATCCTGAAGGTTGTTGATATGAACCCAACTCCCGACCTGGCCGCGCCCGCCACCACACCCGCCACAGTGCCACTCACGATCGACATCGTCTCGGATGTGGTGTGCCCCTGGTGTTTTATCGGCAAACGCAAACTCGAAGCCGCCCTGCAACTGCCCGAAGCCGCCGGTTTGCCGCCGATTCAGATCCGTTGGCACCCGTTTCAGCTGAACCCCGATTTGCCGCCTGAAGGTGTCTCGCGCAAACAATACCTGGAAGACAAATTTGGCGGTCCGCAACGTGCCGCTGAAATCTATGCCCGTGTCGGCGCGGCAGGTAAGGCGGTCGGTTTGGATTTGAACTTTGACGGTATCCAGCGGCAGGCCAACACCCTGATGGCCCACGCCCTGATTGCCTACGCGCAAAACAGCCCGCTGAACCACCTGCCAGGTGCACCCGACAACCGGCTGGGCAATGAGATCAAAGAACGCTTGCTGAACGCCTATTTTGTTGAAGGGCGGTTTATTGGGAGCCTCGATGTGCTGGTGGAAATCGCCGTTGCAGCCGGGCTGGACGGCGATGCGGTGCGGACCCATTTGAGCGACCCGGCCACGCACGAAGCGGTCTCGCAAGCCGACGCGCAGGCGCGCCAGTTGGGGGTCAGTGGCGTGCCGTTTTTCATCTTCAACCAGAAGGTGGCGGTTTCGGGTGCACAAGACCCGCAAACACTGGTGCAGGCGATGCGGCAGGCATTGGCTACAGCCTGAAGACATCACGGCCTGTCAATTCAGACTTTTTTACGATCGAGCAAAAACCAGGTGGGCATCAGCCCTTTGCCCTTGATCTCGATCTCGCCCCGGCTTTCGAAAGCGTAGGCGCTGCCCAAAGCGCGCGCCATCGCCAGACTAACCTGAATACGCCCCGGCAATCCGGTGGATTCCATCCGGCTGGCCGTATTGACGGCGTCGCCCCACACGTCATATAGAAACCGCTTGAGGCCGATCACCCCAGCCACAGCCGGGCCAATGTGCATGCCCACCCGCAATTCAAAGGTGACTTGGTGGGCAGCGTTGTAATCAGCCAGCGCCGATAACATGGCGCGGGCCAGGTCGGCCATGGCGACTGGGTTGTCTTTGCCCACCACCATATAGGCGTCGCCAATGGTTTTGATTTTTTCGGCGTCGAAATGGTCTACCAACTGGTCGAAGCTGGAGAAAATCTGGTTCAGCACTTCCACCAGTTTGTCGGGTGATACACCGGAGGAGTAGTTGGTAAACCCGACGATGTCGGCAAACAACACGGTCAGGTGGTCATACCGTTCGGCCTTGACGGTGTGGCTCTCTTTGAGTTCATTGGCGATCGACACCGGCAGGGCGTTGTAGAGCACGGCATCGGCACGCGCACGCTCGGATTCCACCCGACATTTTTCCTGGAACAAGCCACGCGTGGTGCGCATCATGTAACCATCCAGCACGAAGGCCACCGCCACCACCGCCACCAGGTTCACCACCACGCCGCTGCTGAAGAACACGGTGCGCGGGTCGAGCCAGGCAATGGTTGCCGTCAGCAGCAGCGCGCTCACCACCAACACCACGCGGCGCAAATGGCCAGGGAACGAAAACACGGCCGACATGCCAATCAAAATCATCGCGATGATGGACATGTCCTGGTTCAAAAACCACGAAATCACACCGAACGCAACAAAACCCAAAGCCGTGCACAAGAAAAAGGTTTGCAAGATGGATTTGCGGGCGCTGTGGGTCTGGCAGCGTCGGCAGGCCCACAACATGGCACCGACGTAAACCACCATGCCAACATGCCACAAGGCCAGGTAAATGTAGGTCGGGTTGTTTTGCCATTGCCCGGTGAGGTACATCAGCGGGTCGACCAGCGCCAGAATCAACACCAGGATGATGAGCGTCATGCGGCAAAAGGGCAGCAGCAAATCAAACGAGCGTTTGATGACCCACACGTCAAACGTATCGCCATTGCCGTCGACCGTGCGCTCTTCCTGCTCGTCAAAAATACTCAGAAAGTCGGATTCTTGGTTCATGGACTCACAAGGTTCACACTGTGCGACAAAGGGCAGCCACCATCGAAGTAACACGATAGCATGGCCAAGGCACCAGGGCGACCGGGAGGCTGCGGGGTACAGTCACCCCATGCATGAGCGCAAATCTTCAATCGACGGGCTGGCGGTTGCCATGTTGCTGGCTTGTTGCGTGTTTTGGGGCTTTCAGCAGGTACTGGTAAAGGCCACCATCCCGGAAGTAGCGCCGATTTTTCAGGCGGCCATCCGGTTTGCCGGCGCCGTCGCGCTGCTGATGCTGTGGTCGCGCTGGCGTGGTGTGGCGTTGTTTGCGGCCGACGGTTCGCTACGGGCCGGCTTGCTGGCCGGCGTGCTGTTTGCCTTCGAGTTCGCCTTTTTGTACACCGGGCTGCGCTTTACCAGCGCGGCGCGGCTGACCCTGCTGTTGTACACCGCGCCGTTTTGGGTGGCGATTTTGGTGCCGCTGTTTGTCAAATCGGAACGGTTGGGTGCCTTTCAGTGGGCCGGATTGGCGCTGGCCTTTGGCGGCGTTTTATTGGCTTTTTTGGACAACTTCAGCGACGCATCGCAAGCCAAGGCGGCCAGTGCCGGGCTCCACCAGCAGGGCCTTGGCGACTTGCTGGCGCTAGGTGGCGGCCTGTGCTGGGGCCTGACCACGGTGATTATTCGCAGTTCCAGTCTGGCGCGGGTTTCGGCTGAGAAATTGCTTTTTTACCAAATTGGCATCAGCGCACTGAGCCTGCCTTTTTTGTCGCTGGCCTTGGGCGAAGTGTGGAACTGGAACTTCAGCCCGTTTGCCATCACCTCACTGTTGCTGCAAACGGTGGTCGGTGCCTTTGCCAGTTTTCTGGCCTGGATGTGGTTGTTGGGCCATTACCCGGCAACGCGAATTTCGGTCTTCGTTTTTCTGACACCCATCTTCGCCTTGGTCATCGGAGCAGGG
>JANOVW010000308.1:0-2720 GCA_031417575.1 Rhodoferax sp.
CCAACGGGCGCTTCAGGTAACCACCAAACACCAAAAGAAAAAGGACCATGACGATGGCGGGCACCAGGCCCGCCAGAAACATGGTGTTGATCGGGACGCGGGCGATGATCGCCACCATGATCAGCGGCACTGACGGAGCCAGCAATACGCCCAGGGCACTGGCACTGGTCACCAGGCTGATGCCCCTTTTTTCGGGAAAACCTGCGTTTCGAAGCAGGGGCAACAACAAGCCGCCCAATGCCAAAATGGTCACACCACTACCACCCGTGAAGGCCGTGAAGAAGGAGCAAAGAACCGCTGCGGCAAACACGGTTCCGGTTGCGCCACCGCCAAATACAGCCACAAACAGAGTGCCCAGCCGTTGCGCTGCACCCGTGCGGGCGAAGATCAAACCTGCCAAGGTAAACAGCGGCAGGGCGGGCAAGGATGGGTTGACCGTAATCTGGTAGTGCGAAAGCGCAACGGATGCCAGTGGCAAGCCTTCGCTCCAAAACAATGCCAATGCGAGCCCGCCCAACGCTGCAAAAATGGGCGCGCCAGCCAGTAAAACCAAAACCCGCCAAAGCGCCAAGGGCCAGAGGGGTAGCGCGGTTCCATCGAGTTGGGCACCAAGACCCACACCCAGAGCGGTCATCGCCAGGCCCATCGCTGCTTTGAGCCCGCCAGATGCGGCACATCGCGCGCCCAACTTGAAGCCCAGCAGTCCAAACCCGGCAGGCAATGCGGCCTGAACCCACCAAACCGGGACACCATAAGCCAGGGCATGGCCACCCTGCCATTCACTGACGAGAAAGCGCCAACTGGCCCATGTGAGCAGACCACAAATCAGCGCAGCGCTTGCGTTCGCAAAAACAAATGTGGCCCGTTGACGATGGTTGCGGTTCCCGGCGGGCAAACCACCACCCAGTGTGGTCAAGTGACCATTGCGCTCTGCTGCCACGGCCCCAAACATGGCCAGCACCAAGCCCAGGTGTTGTGTGAGTACCGCCGAGTTCTCAACCCCTTTGCCCAAGAAGGGTCTGGAAAAAATCTCAATCAGGGGAATCAGCGTCATCAGCAACAGCGCGGCCGACGCGATCAACTCGTCAAACCGCCATAGCTGGTGTATGCGAAGAGGCACAGTTGCCTTGCCTAATTAGACTATTTGGCCTTGGTGGCCCGGTAGGCTTTCAGGTGAAGAAAAACTTCATCAAATGTCTCTGCAGGCACCATCACCCCCCTGATGCGGGGATAAAGTTTTTCAGCCAGGTCGGTCCACTCCTGCATTTGTGCGGGGGTGGGGCGATTCACGGTCAGGCCCCGCTTCTTCATGGCATCCACTGCTTCGTCCACTTCCTGACGCGCTTTGGCCCGCAATTGAACGCCCGCCTTGTCACAGGCGACGCGCATGGTTTTCTGCACGTCGGGTGACATCTCGTCCCAGGTTTTTTTGGTGATGACCAACGCACCCACAATCGGTGCCCAGTTGATGTCGAGCATGTTGGGCGCCGTGTTGAAAATTTGGCTGGCCAGTGCAAAGTAGGGCGTTGAAGGAACCACCGTGATCATGCCTGTCTGGATGCTGGGCAATATGTCACTGGTCTCAAGTGGCACCGGGGTGTAGCCCAGGCTTTTCATGATTTCCTGCTGCTCAGGTTCCGAGCCCCAGGCAAAGAATTTCATCCGCTTGAAGTCGTCAGGGCGAACGGCCGGCTCCTTGGAGAAAAAACGCACCCAACCCGCATCGCCCCAGGCCAAAACGACAAACCCTTTGTCCTGAAATTTTTTCTCCATGGCGGGGCGCATTTTCTCGCGCACGTAGTCCACCTCTTCCCAGCTCTTGAACAGGAGGGGCATGTTTTGCAAAGCGCTGATGGATGGCTCTATTTCGCGCAGGCCCACCACAGAGAGCAGCGCGCCCTGCAACTGGCCGATACGCATTCGCCTGGCCAGCTCGGTTTCACCGCCTTGGCTGCCATCGGGGTAAACCAGATACTTTGCATTGCCGCCTTGTGCCGCGCGCCATACTTCACCCAGTTCCATCAACTGGCGATGGTAGAGTGAATTTTTGGGTGCAAGTGTGCCGATCCGGAGTTGCTTGTCGGCTGCCTGGGCATCTGGTCCGCCAAACCCGGCGATGCCGACCAGGCAACAAATCAACGAGGCTTTCAGGGTTTTGGAAAAGACTGGGTTCATTGAGAAGTTTTTAAAAAAGATCGTCGGCGTTTTCGAGCAGCCACAATGCTCGCTCGCGCATCACTTCATTGGACAAGTCGCGTCTTATGCGGCTGGCGGTCAATGCTTGTTGCAAAAGTGCTTCGAATGAAGTCCGGTCTTGGGCTGGCAATGAAATGCTTTCAGCTTTTCCGACAAAGGCCCCGGCGTTCCTGCCTGCGCCCAACGCAATAGCCTGATCAAAATAGGCCGACGCTTGGCGAATGGAGCCTCCCGGCCGTGCTGCTTCATAGCTGCCCATCAGACTGGCCAATGCGCCCTCACCATGGATCGGGTTGATGGCGTAGGCCAAATGGGCCAGTCGGATGGCCAATGGCAGATCGGCCACGATGTCAGGATGATCTTTGGAAAGCGAGATAAACCCGCCCCAGGATGCGGCTGTCCAATAGGCAACGCCAATCTGGTCTTCTGCCAATGACGGCCATTTCGCCGCGTCAGGGTCGGCTAGGGATTTTGCAAAACCTGGATGGCTTGCCTCCAGTGCGGCCATGCCGTGCCGGTGCGCG
>JANOVW010000309.1:0-8360 GCA_031417575.1 Rhodoferax sp.
AATGGGCGTACTGGTCAGCACCACCGTGATTGAAGTCGGCGTGGACGTGCCCAACGCCAGCCTGATGGTGATCGAACACGCCGAGCGCTTCGGCCTCTCGCAACTGCACCAGCTGCGTGGCCGTGTGGGGCGCGGCGCGGCGGCATCTGCCTGCGTACTGATCTACTCAACCGGTGAGGCGGCGCGTTTGGGCGACATGGCCAAAGAGCGCCTCAAAGCCATGGTGCAAACCAACGACGGTTTTGAGATCGCCCGGCGCGACCTGGAAATCCGCGGCCCTGGTGAATTTTTGGGCGCTCGGCAGTCCGGCGATGCGCTCCTGCGATTCGCCGATTTGGCCACCGACACCGCCCTGCTCGACTGGGCCCGAACCGCCGCACCCGTGATGCTGGACCAGCACCCCGACCTGGCAGAACAACATGTCAACCGCTGGTTGGGCGGCAAGGCGGAGTTTTTGAAGGCTTGAGATTCAGCTCAGATTAGCGCGCAAGAATGGCTTGCGCGCTTTGGTCAAAAAAGCGCTCCTACAGTCGTCATCGGTTTTGCCGGTTAACCGCTCCAGCATATACAGGCCAATGCGGGCGAAGTCACGCGTGGTTGCGTAAAACAAGGTTTCCGCCACGCCGTTGCCGTCTCGGTCTACATTCCAGCCCGCCCAGAATTCCGCACCTGCTTTCTGCCAGACGGTCTGCTCAAACCATTTCGGCAGCGGCACCCCCGTTGCCACCGGGATCCTGTGTGCCACTGGTGTATGCCAGCAACTGCCTGAGGCTCGCGGCGCCGTAGGCAGTCCCGGCGAGTTGTGGCGCATAGTTGTGGGCTGCATCGTCGAGGCGCTTGATTTTTCCGGCACACAAGGCTTCACCAACAGCCAGCGCCGTGAAGCTCTTGGTCATCGAATAGGCGCTTACCTTCGATTCAGGCAACGCGCCGTTGGCATATTTTTCGTAAAGAATTTCACCGTTTTGAATGACCAGCACCGAGAGGGTGGCCTTCAAATACGAATCCGGGCCGGGCGTTATTCGTTCGATCGCAGCGCGGGTCTGGCTTGCTGGAAGGGTTCGAACTGTTTTGGCGGGGGCAAGCAGGTGCATACCGGCCACTGAATTCGCAAAGCGTCGCAGGATGGATTCTGGCGTATCGTGATCCGCACGAGCGGGCGCTTGGGAAAAAGCAAGAGCCAGAAAAACCAGTGTTTGCAAATACATGTTTTGCTTTTGCATAAAAAATCTCTGCGTTCCGATTTTTTAACCTTTCAACTGTATTTTCAATTTTGATCAGAGTCAAATGATGAAGGCGGGTCTGCTGTTTCAAGTTTGAAGCACTTTGCGCACACGAACTTCAGTATGCTCAACCCATGCCCCGCCTGACCCAAGCACCGAATTTGGCCATTGCCACCTTATGGGCAGATGGACTCGCGGCTGGTGGCATAGCCGCCAGTGTGCAGCGGCAATACCTTGGCAGCGCGGCGGGCGAGTTGCCGCCGGACCAGTGCCTGCCCGAAGTTTGGTTTGAGCACCCGCAGCAAGAGGCGCAGGCGCGGGAGCTTCTTTACCATTTGCAACACGTGCCGCAGCGCCGCTGGCAGTGTTTGTGTGGCGAATTGGTCGAGGGCGGGTTTGAGCAGTGCTGGAACTGCGCTGCGCCCATGCCGATTTAAAGCGGAATTCTGGTTGCAAAATAGCCCCATGACCTTGACCGAACTCAAATACATCGTCGCCGTAGCCCGCGAGCGGCACTTTGGTCGCGCGGCTGACGCCTGCCACATCTCGCAGCCCACGTTGTCGGTGGCGGTCAAAAAACTCGAAGACGAACTCGAAGTCAAAATTTTTGAGCGCAGCGCCAATGAGGTGTCGGTAACGCCGCTGGGCCAGGAGATCGTGCGCCAGGCGCAAAGTGTGATCGAGCAGGCTTCGCAAATCCGCGACATTGCCAAACGTGGCAAAGACCCGCTGGCCGGGCCGCTCAAGCTGGGGGTCATTTACACGATTGGGCCGTATTTGCTGCCCGACCTGGTACGCCAGATGATCAAAAAAACACCGCAAATGCCGCTGATGTTGCAAGAGAACTTCACCGTGCGCTTGTTGGAAATGCTGCGCACCGGTGAGATCGACTGCGCGATTCTGGCCGAGCCTTTCCCGGATACCGGCCTGGCCATGGTGCCGCTGTATGACGAGCCGTTTTATGCTGCTGTGCCCGTCGACCACCCGCTGGCCAGCCAGCGCAGCGTGACATCAACCCAACTGAAAGCTGAAACCATGCTGCTGCTGGGCGCAGGGCACTGTTTTCGTGATCATGTGCTGGAGGTGTGCCCTGAATTTGCCCGGTTTTCCAGCAGCACGGAAGGCATTGCCAAGTCGTTTGAAGGCTCGTCGCTGGAAACCATTCGCCATATGGTGGCGGCTGGCATGGGGGTTACCTTGGTGCCTGGTTTGTCGGTGCCGGCTTGGGCGCGCGCTGACGAACCGGTGAAAAACCGGCGCAAAAAAACCGATGACGACCTGGTGAAATACATCCCGCTGGCAGGCGAACCCGCGACGCCATCCGCCGTTGGCGGGCAGTTGCCCGGCGCTGCGGGCGAGCCGGCCCCCACACGCCGGGTGGTGCTGGTGTGGCGGCGCAGCTTCACCCGCTACGAAGCGATTGCAGCGCTGCGAAACGCTGTGTTCGCCTGCGAGTTACCGGGCGTTCAGCGGTTGTCGCAATAGGCTGAGGGCCCGGCCTGGCGGCCGAAACACGAATTTTGTTTGAGAATATTTAGTTTTAAGTAAATTTGAATAATTTATGTATTAAATAAGTATAAATATGCTATAAAAAATATAACTGATTGTGCAATTTTCAAAAAGAACAAATAGCCATTTTATAAAATTTAGCTTTTCATAATAATTATTTTTAAAACTGCGTGATGAAAACGTCTTTCAAAACCGCTTTGAAAAACAAGTTTTCGTTGTATCTCAATCTGATCCGCTGGAACCGACCGGCCGGTTGGTTGCTGCTGCTGTGGCCAAGCCTGAGCGCGTTGTGGATTGCCGCCCAAGGCTTTCCGGGTTGGCATTTGCTGGTGGTGTTTGTTTTGGGCACGATCCTCATGCGCAGCGCGGGCTGTTGTGTCAATGACGTGGCTGACCGCGATTTCGACAAACACGTCAAACGCACGGCCCAGCGCCCGGTGACCAGCGGCCAAGTGAGTGTCAAAGAGGCGCTTTGGCTGGGCTTGGTATTGGCTGTCTTGGCGTTTGCCTTGGTGCTCACCACCAACGCCGTCGCGGTGGGGTGGTCATTTGCCGCCTTGGCGATTGCGTTGGCTTACCCGTTTGCCAAGCGGTTTTTGTCGATGCCGCAAGCGGTCTTGGGTGTGGCCTTCAGCTTCGGCATTCCGATGGCCTTCGCTGCGGTGCAACAAGCGGTGCCGCCATTGGCCTGGTTGTTGCTGCTGGGCAATCTGTTTTGGGTGCTGGCCTATGACACCGAATACGCCATGGTAGATCGCGACGACGATCTGAAAATTGGCATGAAAACCTCAGCCATTACCTTGGGCGCATGGGATGTGCGGTTTGTCATGGCCTGTTACCTGGTCTATTTGGCAATTTGGGCTTTTGTTCTCGTATCAATTGCAATATCAGCTATTTTTTGGATAGCATTTGGCGTGGCGTTGGCGCAGGTTTTTTGGCATTGGCGGCTGATTCGTGGGCGCTCACGGGAGGGCTGTTTCAGCGCGTTTAAGCACAACCACTGGTTGGGCTTCACCGTGCTTTGTGGGGTGGTGGCCGGGTTCGCCATGAAGGCCTGAAGTCTGGGGCTCGCCGCGCTGCCGTAAAAAACCAGCAGCCCATGAAACAAGCCGCTCAAAAGAGCGGCTTGGTTGGCTCAAACCACCGTTTAACCGGCGCGCGAACGGCGCATCAACTCACGCGGCTTTTTTGGCCATTTTCTTTTTGCCAGCTTTTTTACCAGCCTTTTTGGCCTTGGCTTTTTCGCCGGTTGCCTTTTTCTCGGCTTGCGCCTGAATCAGGGGTTTGGCAGCGACGGGAGTGGAGATAGTGGCCAAAGGCATGGCAACAAAAGCCGCGCTAACCAGCAGGGAGATCAGTTTTTTCATGGGGTGTTTCCTCAAATATGACAGCACCTGCATCGTCTCATGCAGGCAGAGGGCATTCTAGGATGAAAAAAAAGGCCCATTGACCAACCGCAGGCTGCCAAGGCGCAGCCAGGTTGGTCACACAGCGCCAAATTCCAGGCCCAATTCTGTGGCCCGTGCACCCGCCGCCTTGAGCGCTTTCTCAAACGAGGCTTTCACGTCACTTTGCTCCAGTGAGGTGATGGCCGCATAAGTTGTGCCACCTTTGGATGTGACCCGCTGGCGCAATACCTCGGGTGTTTCATCAGACGCACGCGCCAGTTCACCCGCGCCGATAAACGTGCTGACGGCCAACCGGTAGGCCTGGGCGGCGGGCAAACCCATGTCGACACCGGCCTGCTGCATGGCTTCCAAAAAATAGAACACATAAGCCGGGCCCGAGCCGCTCAAGGCGGTGACGGCATCCAGCTGCGATTCCGCCGTCATCCACAAGAATTCGCCGGTGGTGGCCACTACTTCTTCGACCCCGGCCTGATCACTGGCGGAAACCCCGGCGCGGGCAAACAGGCCGGTGATGCCTTTGCCAATCAGTGCCGGTGTGTTGGGCATGGCCCGCACGATGCGCTCGGTTTTGAGCCAGCGGGCCATGCTGTCGCTCGGAATGCCCGCCGCTACGCTCAGGTGCAAGGCGTTGGCGGTAAAAGCCACAGTGGCCAATGCAGCATCTTTGAAGGTTTGTGGCTTGACTGCCCACACCACCAGGTCTGCGCGTTTCAGGGCTTCACCAGCAACCGCCAGTGCATCAATGCCAAAGCTGGCTTTTAGTTTTTGCCGCGCTTCGTCAAATGGCTCCACCACGGTCAGATGGTGGGCCGCATGACCCTGGCGCAACAAGCCACTGATGATGGCGCTGGCCATGTTGCCACCGCCGATAAACGCGATATGCTTGCCCAATGGAGGTCTCCTGCTGTGTTTGAAATTCAATTGTCGCAGTGTCTGGCTGCGCACTGTCCAAGGAATATGACCGATGAAATACATCCTGGCGCTTGACCAAGGCACGACCAGTTCACGTGCCATTTTGTTTGACCGCGCGGGCCAGGTCACAGGCACGGCGCAGCGTGAGTTTAGGCAGTATTTCCCGCAACCGGGTTGGGTCGAACATGATGCCCGCGAGATCTGGGCCTCTCAGTTGGCGGTGGCCACCCAGGTACTCAAAGACCAGGGCGTTGCCGTGGCAGACCTGGATTCCTTAGCCATCACCAACCAGCGCGAAACCACCGTCTTGTGGGACCGCAAAACCGGCCAGCCGCTCGCTCCCGCCATCGTTTGGCAAGACCGTCGCACGGCGGCACGCTGCGATGCACTTCGCAAGGTCGGCAAGACCGGCCTGATCCAGCGCAAAACCGGGTTGGTGCTGGATGCCTATTTCTCAGGCACCAAGCTGGAATGGCTGCTGGACAACCTTCCCGGCGCGCGCGCGCGCGCCGAACGCGGCGAACTGGCTTTTGGCACGATTGACAGCTGGCTGATCTGGAACCTGACCGGCGGCGCATCGCATGTTACCGATGCCAGCAATGCCTCGCGCACGCTGCTCTTTAATATCCACACCTTGCAATGGGACGCGGACTTGCTGCGGCTATTTAATATTCCGCCCGGCGTTTTGCCGGAGGTGGTTGCCAGTAGCGGCGTGGTGGGCGAAACCGAGGCCGCGATGTTTGGCGCGCCGATTGAAATCGCCGGCATTGCGGGCGACCAGCAAGCTGCCACCTTTGGCCAGGCTTGCTTCACGCCCGGCATGGCCAAAAATACTTACGGTACCGGTTGCTTCATGCTGATGAACACCGGCACGGCGGCGGTTCCGAGCCAGCACCAACTGCTGAGCACAGTGGCCTGGATGGGGCCGCAGCGCCAGCCCTGTTATGCACTGGAAGGTTCGGTTTTCATGGCGGGCGCTACCGTTCAGTGGCTGCGGGATGGTTTGCAGCTGTTCAGTTCCGCCGATCAGATCGAAGGCCTGGCCGCCAGCGTGGCCGATACCGGCGATGTGTATTTGGTGCCTGCGTTCGCCGGGTTGGGCGCGCCCTACTGGGATGGCCATGCCCGCGCCGCCATGGTGGGCATGACCCGTGGAACCACCAAAGCCCACGTCGCCCGGGCTGCCCTGGAATCGATAGCCTTGCAAACCGCGGACGTTTTTGGCGCCATGGCGCTGGATTCATGCATTGATCTGGCTGAGCTGCGGGTCGACGGCGGTGCCTGCCGTAACAACCTGTTGATGCAGATGCAAGCCGATTTTTTGGGTGTGCCGGTGGTGCGGCCCAAAGTAACTGAAACCACCGCCTTGGGCGCGGCCTACCTGGCCGGCCTGGCCACCGGCTTTTGGTCGGGCGCAGACGAAGTTGGAAAGCAATGGCAGGTAGACCGTCGGTTTGAACCTGTCGGGTCTGCCGATGCCCGGCAATCCAAATTAGACCGATGGCAACAAGCCGTGCAGCGCGCGCGCGCCTGGGCGACGTGATGCATAGCCTACCGTTGGCGACACAACGCCAGCAACTACTGGCCCAACTGGCCCAGCCGCGGCCCTACGACCTGGCGGTTGTGGGCGGTGGGGCGACCGGCCTTGGCGTGGCGCTGGATGCCGCCGCGCGTGGCTTGTCAGTGGTGCTGGTGGAATCACATGATTTCGCCAAGGGCACATCGTCGCGCGCCACCAAGCTGGTTCACGGCGGTGTTCGGTATCTGGCGCAAGGCAATATTGCCTTGGTACGCGAAGCCCTGCATGAGCGCACAACGTTGTTGAAGAATGCGCCGCACCTGGCGCAACCCCTGCCGTTCATCATGCCTTCGTACCAGTGGTGGGAAACGGCTTTTTACGGCGCTGGCCTCAAGCTGTATGACGCCCTGGCTGGCAAAGCCGGGCTGGGTGCTACCGAATTCCTGGGGCGCGATGCGGTGCTGGCGCAGCTTCCGGGGGCTCGCTCCGACGGTTTGCGTGGCGGCGTGAAGTATTGGGACGGCCAGTTCAACGATGCCCGTCTGGCGCTGGCGTTGGCTCGAACCGCTGCCCTACACGGCGCGTTATTGGTGAACTATTGCAAGGCAGATGATTTGCTGTTTGACGCTGGCAAAGTTTCAGGCTTGGTTTGCAGCGATCAGGAAACCGGGCAGCAGTTTCGGCTTCAATCCCGCTGTGTCATCAATGCCACGGGTGTCTGGGTGGATGAGTTGCGCCATACCGACGGCTTGGCCAACCCCGGCGATGGACGGCGCCCAACCAAATCAATGGTGGCACCCAGCCAGGGTGTCCATGTGGTGGTGGAACGTGATTTTTTGGGTGCCGCAGTGGGCCTGATGGTGCCCAAAACATCGGATGGCCGTGTTTTGTTTGCAGTGCCGTGGCTTGGCAAAGTGATTTTGGGCACTACCGATACCCCGCGCGACGATTTGCCGCGTGAACCCAGGCCGTTTCGCGAAGAACTGGACTTTATCCTGGGGGAATCCGCTCGGTATTTGCGAAAAGCCCCGCAGACCCAGGACATCAAATCGATTTGGGTGGGCATGCGCCCATTGGTCAAGCCGCTGGACGACGAGGGCGATGACACCAAGGGGCTGAGCCGAGAACACACGGTATTGGTGAGCCGCAGCAATTTGGTCACTGTAACCGGGGGCAAGTGGACGACTTACCGCGCTATGGCCGAAGATGTTTTGCAAAAGTGTGAAGGCAAGGGGCTGATTCGGGCCGTCCGCGCGGGTGGCACTCTAAATTTGCCACTGGTGGGTTCGGGCGGTTTTGCCGGTTCAGGCGAAGGAGTCCATCCAATCAGTGATCCGCCAGGGGTGCATTCCTACGGCAGTGACGCGCAAGCGGTTCAAGCCCTGCCGGGTGCCGAAACCACCTTGGCGCCCGGTTTGACCGAAGCCATGGTGCGTTACGGCGCCCGATTTGAATACGCCCGAACCGTCGAGGACACTCTGGCCAGAAGGTCTCGTATCTTGTTTTTGGACGCGGCCTTGGCAGCCGAACTCGCCCCGGTTGTTGGAAAAATACTACGCCAGGAAACGGGTCTGGATCCGCAAGTCATGGCGTTCGAAGCCCTTTGCCAAGCCTATCTGACGCGGCCGTAAAGCCTTAATTCCCCCGAAAATGCGCTTGGCATCCCGTACGGACGCAGCCTTTGGTTCTAAATTCTTCCGACATGTTTGACTATGGATCAAAACTCTGCCATAATCGAGGGCTTCGCTTGAATTGAATGCGCCGCTGGTAGTAGCTAAATAACAGTTG
>JANOVW010000310.1:0-2470 GCA_031417575.1 Rhodoferax sp.
CCGCGTGGGCATTGAGCAGCCGTTTTGGCCTGAATGGCATCTGGGCAGCCTACCCCGTGGCTTTTGTCACCATGCTGGCGCTGCAAACGGCGTATTACCGGCTGGTGTGGAAGAACCAAAAAATAACGCGGCTGTAACGCGCTCGCGGCGCAGAAAAACCTGGGTTGAAGCCCAACCAACCGCTCAGTTAATACCCCAGCTCAATGCCAATTTGCCTTGCTGTTGTCAGCAGGGCATGGTCAGCGGGTATCCGCCGGGTGCGCCCTGACACACGGCCCAAATCAATGGTGATGATTTGATTCTGCGCCAGTGTCACCATGCCGTTGAACTCGCCCGCCCGAACGCGCTGGGCCGCCTCATTGCCATAACGGGTGGCCAGCACCCGGTCAAACGGAGTTGGCGAGCCGCCGCGCTGCACGTGTCCCAACACCGTCGCCCGAACCTCGCTGGCCAGGTGCGGCTGCAACATAGCGCGCAAGACGTGTGCTGCACCACCCAGCCGAATCGGCTCCGGGCTGGCTTTCAGGTGCTCCTCCACGGTGAGTGATCCGCCGATGGCTTTGGCCCCTTCGCCCATGCAGATCAAGGTGTAGCGTTCATTTTTTTCCCGTGCGCGACAGGTGGCCACCACACGCTGGAGATCGAAATCAAACTCCGGCAGCAAAATAATATCTGCGGCACCCGCTATGCCGCCCTCCAGGGGGATCCAGCCCGCATGTCGGCCCATGGTTTCCACAATCATCACCCGGCTGTGGCTTTGCCCGGTGGTTTGCACCCTGTCCAGCGCCTGCGTGACGGTGTCGACTGCGGTATCAAAGCCAAAACTGCGCTCGCAGCCTTCAATGTCGTTGTCGATGGTTTTGGGCACGCCGATGATCTGCAAACCTCGCTGCGCCAGCGCCTGGGCTATGGTCATGGTGCCGTCGCCACCGATGGCAATCAGGGCATCCAGCTTCAGTGCGTGGTAATTGCCCAGCGCCAGAGCAAGTGATTCGGGGGTCGCCAGGGGATTGGCCCGGTTGCTGCTGCCCAAAATGGTGCCGCCATGGGACAAAATGCCACTCACCGATTGCCAGTCCAATGGTTGTATGCGCCTCTCCATCAGGCCCGCAAATCCATCCCGGATGCCCAGCACCTGCGCGCCACACAGGTTGATCAGAGACTTGGTGACAGAACGGATCACCGCATTAAGGCCCGGACAATCTCCGCCGCCTGTCAGAACACCGACGCGCATGGTGGAAATCAGCGCGTCACCAGTACTGGCACCGTGGATTCCGCAACCACCCGGCTGGCTACGCTGCCCAACATCAGCCGCATGATGCCACTTCGGCCATGGGAGCCGACAACCACCAGGTCGGCATTTGCTTCTTTGGCGCTTTGCAGGATGCCGTTGGCGGCTGTCACGTTTTCGATCAACCGCGCCTCCATTTCAATCGGTGCTCCACCTTGCTGGCACAGTGCGGCCACCGCCGTGTGGGCCTGCGCCGCAACCTCTTGGGCAGCCGACATATAGGCTTGCAGTCCATACGGATTGGCTTCACCCATCATCATGTAGGGATAGGGGTCTATCACGTAGATCGCGGTTAATTTGGCACTGTGGGCGCGCGCCAGGCCAACTGCCAACGCAGCCGCATGCGCCGAAGCGGCGGAACCATCGGTAGCCAATAGAATGTGTTTGAACATAGTGAACTCCTTGAGGTTGGGGGCAAACAAGAGCCTGCCGTCGGGTTGAATAATGCGCCCGCCGGCCGAGGGTGTGCTTGATGCAAATCAAATGCAGGCCATATCCTCCAGCCGGGCTGTTACAAGGCTTGATTTTTCGGGCGATGACCTGAATTAGCACGCATGAATGAGTCACTTCACATCGTCTGCCCGCATTGCCACACAACCAACCGTGTTCGAACGGCACAGTTGGGCAGTGCACCCGATTGCGGGCATTGCAAGCGTCCGCTGTTTCAGGGTGGCTCTGTTGCGCTGAACAGCGCTGGCTTTGAAAAACACCTCCATCGAAACGACATACCTCTGTTAGTTGACTTCTGGGCACCTTGGTGTGGCCCCTGCCGGATGATGGCGCCTGCCTACGAGCAAGCGGCCAAATTACTTGAGCCGACGATGCGATTGGCCAAGGTAGACACCGAGGCTGAGCCAGCCCTGGGTGCGCGGTATGCCATTCGCAGCATTCCCACTTTGGCGCTATTCAAAGGAGGTCAGGAGATTGCGCGGCAGCCAGGCGCGATGAGGGCCGAGGAAATTGTTCGCTGGGCGAAAGCCGGGTTGCTCTGATGGGCTGACCGTTCAGGCAAAGCCAATTCCTGGCAGCGGCCTCATCAACAGGTGACATCGCAACCCTGCGCCATTGCTTTTGAATTGGTATGTATTGGCGGTTGACGACCAGACACCGCAGAACCAATGAGAGCACCCCCTCAGAAACAAAAAGGGCTCACCGAAGTGAGCCCTTTTTGCAGCGGAA
>JANOVW010000311.1:0-2637 GCA_031417575.1 Rhodoferax sp.
CGAACACCAGGCGGCCATTGATCATGCCGTAACCCGTGACGACACCATCACCCGGCGGACGGTTTTGCTCCATGCCGAAATCAACGCAGCGGTGTTCGACAAACATGTCCCACTCTTCAAACGTGCCTTCATCCAGCAGCAGTTCCAGCCGCTCGCGGGCCGTGAGTTTGCCTTTTTTGTGTTGCGCGTCAATGCGCTTTTGCCCCCCACCCAGTCGGGCACGTTCACGTTTGGCTTCGAGTTGTTCAAGAATGGGTTGCATGATTCAGATTGTCTTTTTATGGATTAAAAATAGTCAAAAACACTATATATTAAATAGCTAATTGTGCTTTATTTGAATGAACATTCAGCAGATTTCTCGCCGCAGTAGATGCGGCAAGCTGCCCGTTGCGTACTTTGGCCGTTATTTCGGGCAATAAGGTATGCACCTGCGGGTGTTCACGGAATGACTGCTTGAGGCCCGCGTCAATTCGCTCCCACATCCAGGCCAGTGACTGGGCCTGGCGGCGCAACGCCATGGAGTTGCCCTGCCCCTGCACCGCTTTGAATTGCAGCACCGCCGCCCAGAACCGGTCGACACCCTGCCCCAACAGCGCACTCAATTGCAATACGGTGGGCTGCCAAAGCTGGCCGATAGGGGCGGCGCCTGCGTCAGTGGGGTGGCCAGGCATTCGATCGGGCGAGCCATGCAGCCCCAGCAAGCGCAGCGACGACATGATCATCGCCTCGGCCCGGGTGGCGGCGTCCGGGTCGATGTCGGCCTTGTTGATCACCACCATGTCGGCCAGTTCCATCACGCCTTTTTTGATGGCCTGCAAATCGTCGCCCGCATTGGGCAATTGCATCAGCACAAACATGTCGGTCATGCTGGCCACGGCGATTTCTGACTGCCCTACACCCACGGTTTCGACGATCACCACGTCATAACCCGCAGCTTCGCAGACCAACATCGCTTCGCGGGTTTTTTCGGCCACACCGCCCAAGGTTCCACTGCTCGGGCTGGGGCGAATGTAGGCTTTTTCGTGCATGGAGAGTTTTTCCATGCGGGTTTTGTCGCCCAGGATGGAGCCGCCCGATACGGTGGAAGACGGGTCTATCGTCAGCACCGCCACGCGATGCCCCAAGGCGATCAAATGCAAGCCCAGCACTTCGATAAAGGTTGATTTACCCACACCCGGCACGCCGCTGATACCCAGGCGAAACGATTGGCCGGTGCGCGGCAACAAGGCCGTCAGCAACTCGTCCGCCTGCGCCCGGTGATCCGCGCGGGTGGATTCCAGCAGCGTGATGGCTTTGGCGATGGCGCGGCGCTGGGCGGTGCCATTGTCCGTACACACCGCCGCCGACAACTGCGCAGGGGTCACCCCAAGGCCTTGGTGATCTGCGCCAACACATCCTTGGCACTCACCGGAATCGGCGTGCCCGGGCCATAAATGCCCTTCACGCCCGCAGCGTACAAAAAGTCGTAATCTTGCCGTGGCACGACACCGCCCACAAACACAATGATGTCGTCGGCACCTTGCTTTTTGAGTTCGGCGATGATGGCTGGCACCAGGGTTTTGTGACCGGCGGCGAGGGTGGAGACACCCACCGCATGCACATCGTTTTCAATCGCTTGTCGGGCGCATTCTTCGGGGGTTTGGAAGAGCGGGCCGATGTCCACATCGAAGCCCAAATCGGCGAAGGCGGTGGCGACCACTTTGGCGCCGCGGTCGTGGCCGTCTTGCCCCAGTTTGCTGATCATCACGCGCGGGCGGCGGCCTTGCTGCTCGGCGAATTTCGCAATGTCGGCCTTGATGGAGTTCCAGTATTCCATGGTGTCCCCTTGGCTGGCATCCGCGTCATAAGCGGCGGCGTAAACGCCGGTTACCTTGTGGGTGTCGGCACGGTGGCGGCCAAAGCTTTGCTCCAGCGCGTCGCTGATTTCGCCCACCGTGGCGCGCGCACGCACCGCCTGCACGGTCAGATCAAGCAGGTTGCCGGTGTTGGTATTCGCTGCGTTTGTGATAGCAGACAGTGCATGCGCCACATCAACAGAATTGCGTTTTTCTTTAATGGTTTTCAAACGGGCAATTTGACCGTCCCGCACCGCCACATTGTCGATATCGCGGGTTTCAATCGCATCTTCGGATTTGAGTTTGTACTTGTTGACGCCCACGATCACGTCGCGGCCGGAGTCAATGCGCGCCTGCTTCTCGGCCGCCGCCGCCTCAATCTTCAGCTTGGCCCAGCCGCTGTCTACAGCCTTCACCATGCCGCCCATGGCCTCGACTTCTTCAATGATCTTCCACGCGGCATCGGCCATGTCTTGCGTGAGTTTTTCCATCATGTAGCTGCCGGCCCAGGGGTCAATCACGTTGGTGATGTGGGTTTCTTCCTGAATGATGAGTTGGGTGTTGCGGGCAATGCGCGAGCTGAACTCGGTGGGCAAGGCAATCGCTTCGTCGAACGAATTGGTGTGCAGGCTTTGTGTGCCGCCAAACACGGCGGCCATGGCCTCGATGGTGGTGCGCACCACGTTGTTGTACGGATCCTGCTCGGTCAGGCTCCAGCCACTGGTCTGGCAGTGCGTGCGCAGCATCAGGCTCTTCGGGTTTTTCGCCCCGACACTGCTCATGATGCGCCACCACAGCAGCC
>JANOVW010000312.1:0-3374 GCA_031417575.1 Rhodoferax sp.
CCGCACGGCATCTTCGTTCAAGGTCATGGAACCCCGATTTTGCTCCTGTGCAAACCGGCGCGTAAAGCTGTGCGCGAGCAAAGCGGCATCGCCTACACGCAGGCGCAGCGGTGGAATCTGCACCACAATTTCTGCCAAACGGTAATACAGGTCTTCACGAAACCGAGCCTCTTTGCCCAAGGCCTTCAAATCCTGGTGGGTGGCGCACACAATACGCACATCAACGGGAATTTCCTGACGGCCGCCCACCCGTTCAATCACCCGCTCCTGCAAAAACCGCAACAGTTTGGCTTGCAGCGGAAACGGCAAGTCACCAATTTCGTCCAGCATCAGGGTGCCACCGTTGGCCGTTTCAATTTTCCCCAGCGTTGTTTTGGCAGCGCCTGTGAATGCACCTTTTTCGTAGCCAAACAATTCGCTTTCCAGCAGGTTTTCAGGAATGGCAGCGCAGTTGATGGCTACAAATTTTTCATTGCGGCGCGGTGATGCTTGATGCAACGCACGGGCGAGTACCTCTTTACCCGTGCCGCTTTCTCCCAGCAACATCACCGTTGCATTGCTGCCTGCCACTTTTTCAATGGTGCGGCTAACGCGCATCATTTCGGGGTCTCGGGTGATCAATCCCGACAACGAATCGGGTTGTTGTAAATCACGCAGACGGCGGTTTTCGCGTTGCAACTCAAATAGCCGGAAAGCGCGCTCGACCGTCAGGGTCAACAGTTCTGGCTCAAACGGCTTTGCAAAAAAATCGTAGGCGCCCATGCCGATGGCCCGCAGGGCGTTGGCCTGGTCGTTTTGGCCGGTCAAGACAATCACCTTGATGTCTGGATCAACCGAGAGTATTTGCTCCAGCAAACGGAAACCTTCTGTGACCGAATCCGCATCGGGAGGCAAACCCAAATCCATCGTGACGACAGCCGGCGAATGGCGGCGCAGTTGCACCAACGCACTTTCGCGGTCGTCCGCCGTAACCGGGTCAAACTGATCAAGCGACCACTTGATCTGCTTTTGCAGTGCGGGGTCGTCTTCAACGATGAGCAAAGAGAGGGATTTTTCGGAGGGCATCAGGCTTCCAGCGCAAGCAGATCGGACTCGGTCCGGATTTCAAACAAAGGCAACAGCATCGTCACACGGGTACCCCGGTTCAGTTCGCTATCGACTTCGATTTTGCCACCCAGTTCCTGAACGTACTGGAAACTTTCATAAGCACCAATGCCCATGCCGGCCTGCTTGGTGGTTTGAAACGGTTTGAACAAGCGGGTTCGGATGAATTCGCGGGTCATGCCCACACCGGTATCCGTTACCTCGATGCAAGCCTGGCTGGCTCTGCGTGAGAGTGTCAGTTTTACCTGGCCAGAATTCGGCGTGGCATCAAAAGCGTTTTGCACCACATGTCCGATGACGCGCTCGAGCCGTTCTGCCTGCCCGCGCGTGCCCACGTAGTCTTCCAGTTCGAATTCCAGATGCCGACCACGACTTTGCGCGATTTTTTCAATACGCCGCACGATTTCCACCAAATCAACGCCAACATTGGTTCCGGGTGGTGTAGCGCCTTCGCGCAACTGCAACATGAGTTGGCGCATGCGGTCCAGCGAATTTTCGACCGTCATCAACATATCACGCTGAAACTCCGGGTTTTGACTGTGTTTTTGCGCATTTTTCATCATCAGCGACAACTGAGTGACGATGTTTTTGAGGTCATGAACCACAAAAGCCGACATGCGATTGAAAGCATCGAACTTGCGCACCTCAAGCAATGTCTCGGTGGCCTGCATTTGAGCCAAAAAGCTGGCAGCTTGGCGGCCCGCTGTTTTGAGCAGATCGTTGACCTCCCAATTCACGTCAACCCGTGTGCGGGCACGGGCCAACACCACAAACCCAATCATTTCCTCAGCAACAACGAGCGGAACAATCAGCCAAGCTTGCTCAATGGCTGAGAGCCACGGCGGAATCGTCATGCCGCCGTACCGCCTCGGCGAAGCCCGAAATTCTTCGAGGTTCACGACCCAGCCACTGGTCATCATGAATTGGCACAGCGGCGAATCGGCCTCTTCCTTGATGTCAGTGCGGCCCAGATTCCAAAATGCGATTTGCGTAAAAGCGGGCTCGCCGCGACCACGCAACCAGAGCCCGCCACCCGGGCTTTCCAGCAAATCAGCCAGCCCCCGCACCACCTTTTGCCCCATTTGCTGCCCGGCCTGTTGCCCTTGCAAAGCGCCCGACGGCTCACCAGACGCGGTCAGATTTTGGCTTGACAGTGTCCGGGTGAAGCGTAACCATTCTTCACGGTAGTCATACCGATAGCGAAAGAAATGCTTTCCTAGAAACACCCGCAATTTGGCTCTGACCGAACCCGACAAAGCCAGCACGATCAAGGTCAGTGTGGCTGCGAAAAACAAGCCGATTTGCAAAGAACTGCCCCATTCGCCGCCGAAATAACGCACGTAATAACCAACACCCGACACAAACAACAAGTACAACCCGGCGATAACCAGCGTGGCTGAATGAAACGCCGCCTTGCGCGAGAGCTGGATTTTGGTCAGCCAATTGACCCGGCGCATGCTGGCCAGCACCAGCAAAGGCAGCATCAGGGCATGCACCGCACCGCGAATGCGCATGGCGTCTTCATCCAGACGGTTAAACAATACAGCCTGCGAAAACAAATACAGGTCAAACAGGGCGGCTCCAGCCAGCCCCAGGCACAATGGTTTGACGTTCCAACGCGAGTCATCCGTGACATTGGCAAACAGTTGCTCGATCAGAACCAGCGTCAAAACTGGCAGGGCCATGGCTCCGTACAACACCAGGCGTTTGGGGTCACCCAGCAGGTCTAACTGAAACAAAAAGAACAAACGTGCAACGACCACGTATAAAACCAGCAAGCCCGCCAACTGACCCAACCAAGCCAAGCCTTTGGGCAGCTTCTGTCCACCGTCATCGCGCAGCAAAACGAGTAAAAACAGGGCCCAGGCGGCATAACGCACCACATCGGCCAGTTCGCTGGCCAGGTACAAGTTGCTCTGTCGAAATGACTGCCCCATCCAGATCATGCCGGCCCAAACGGCCGTAAAAAACATGGCAGTGAAAAGCCAGGCTCTGGACGGGTCAAGGGGGCGGCGCAAATAGCGCAACTGCAGCAACCGAACCGCAAAGGCCAAATAGCCCAATGCCGCCAGCCCGTAGCTCCAGGCCGTAAGCGTCGCCGCCACGTTGCTCATGGGCGGGCGCTAATCAGAAGGACGGGCACTACTGGGCACCTTTGCCCGTCAGCACCACGCCTACCGTTTCAAACAGCACCACCAAGTCTAAGAACCAAGTATGGTTTTTGACATAGTACAGGTCGTACTGAAGTTTTTCGGCAGAATCTTCCATGG
>JANOVW010000313.1:0-5174 GCA_031417575.1 Rhodoferax sp.
CTGGACCTTCCAGCAATTCCGAGCCGCGTTGGCCAAAGCTGAAAACCTCAAGCACGACACCCAGGGTCTGGCGCCTGATCAAATCATGGCCCTGTTGGGTCGCGCGGGCGTTCCGGCTGAAGGGCGGTTTTTCCCTGATACCTACACCTACGCCAAAGGGTCGGGCGAACTGGCTTTGCTCAAGCGCGCCATGCATGCGATGGACAAACGCCTGCAAGCTGCCTGGCAAGCGCGTCTGGCCACCACCCCACTCAAGTCACCAGAACAAGCGCTGACGCTGGCCAGCATCATTGAAAAAGAAACCGGCAAAGGTGCAGACCGGCCCTTGATCGGCGGGGTTTTCAACAACCGCTTGCGAATTGGCATGTTGCTGCAAACCGACCCCACCGTTATCTATGGCGTGGTGCAACAAATGGGTGATGCCTACGATGGCAACCTGCGCAAACGTGATTTGCAGACCGATACGCCCTGGAATACCTATACGCGCGGCGGTTTGCCGCCCACGCCCATTGCGATGCCAGGAAAAGCCGCCTTGCTGGCTGCCGTACAACCCGCGCAGACCAAAGCCCTGTATTTTGTTGCGCGGGGAGACGGCAGCAGCCAGTTCAGCGAGACACTTGCCGACCATAATCGGGCTGTAAACAAATACCAACGCGGCCAATAGGTCGCCCATCGCTCCTCGCCCAACCAAACACCCGAATCCATGAGTGCATCAACCCCCGGCTTGTTCATCAGTTTCGAAGGCATCGACGGCGCTGGCAAATCAACACACATCGAAAGCGTGGCCGAATTGTTTCGGGCGCAGGGCAGGGTGGTTACTGTCACCCGGGAACCCGGTGGAACCCCGTTGGCCGAAAAGTTGCGCGCCTTGGTGCTCAACGATGCCATGGACCCCATGACCGAAGCCTTGCTGGTTTTCGCTGCGCGGCGGGACCATTTGCAAACCTTGATCGAGCCCGCGCTGGCGCGTAGCGAGGTGGTGCTGTGTGACCGTTTCACCGATGCCACGTTTGCCTACCAAGGCGCCGGGCGCGGGTTTGATCTGGCGACGCTGAGTTATCTGGAGCGCCTGGTACAGGCCTTGCCGTCGCCGCATGGCCAAGATGTCGCAGTGATTCGCCAGCCCGACATGACCGTTTGGTTCGATTTGCATCCGCAAATTGCGGCCGAACGCATGGCCGGAACCCGTGTGCCCGATAAATTTGAAGCCCAGCCATTGGCGTTTTTTGCCCAGGTTGCCACCGGTTATGCGGCACGCGCCAAAGAATTCCCGCAGCGCTTTGTACGAATCGATGCCAGCCAAAGCCGCCACAAAGTCTGGCAACACCTCACGGTTGCCATGGTACGAAAAGGGTGGCTGGCCATCATGACGGCCGCCAACGTCGGGCCACGATGAGCGCCAGCAGCGAAGCTGCTGCGCCGGTTCGCCGGGCGGCTCCCTGGATCGCCAGCCAACGCGATGCATTGTTGCGCCAGCGCGGCCATGCCTGGTTGCTGCAGGGCCCATCTGGTTTGGGACAGTTTGATTTGGCGCTCGACATGGTTCGCGCCTGGTTATGCGAGCAGAATGCTCAAGCCACGGCGTCGGACCCTATGCCTACGCCGGCGCCTGCCTGTGGGCATTGCACCAGTTGCCATGCGATTGATGTTTATGCGCACGCCGACCTGTTCGTCTTGGCCCCAGAAACTTTTTTGTTGGCGCAAGGGTGGCCCTTGTCAGAAGATGCCCAAAAAAAGATCGACAACAAAGAACGCAAACCCAGCAAAGAGATCCGCGTAGAAGCCCTGCGCGATTGCATTGAGTTTTGCCAGCGCACCAGCGCCCGGGGGCGTGGAAAAGCGGTGCTGGTCTACCCGGCGGAACGCATGAATGGCATTTCCGCCAATGCCCTGCTGAAATCCCTGGAAGAGCCGCCGGGCGATGTCAAATTCGTCCTGGCCACCGAATCGGCGCATCAGTTGCTGCCGACCATCCGCAGCCGCTGCGTCAGCCACACCATGGCCTGGCCCACAGATGACCAAGCGTTGGCGTGGCTGGTCGGCCATGGGCAGCCGCAAGTGCAGGCCCAACAGCTGTTAAAGGCCAGCGGCCAACGGCCGCAAGACGCGCTGGACTGGTTGCAAGCCGGGCATGATGCGCCAACCTGGGCCCAGTTCCCCAAAGCCATGCAGCGCGGTGATGTGGGTTTGATCAAAGACTGGACGGTGATTGAGCTGGTGAAGTCACTGCACAAGTTGTGCCACGACCTGATGGTTCAAAAAGTAGGTGGTGAACCCCGTTATTTCAACGCCGGTGAGCTGCCCAACGTGGCACAAGCCAGCCTGCACCGGCTGGCCCATTGGTCGCGCGAACTGACGCAAGAACTGCGCACGGCAGAGCATCCTTTTTCAGCCGGGTTGATGCAAGAAGCGCTGGTGAGCCAAGCACGCCAAGCCATGGCCGCCCAGGCAGGGCACACTGCCAGCCGACCAGGCAACAGCCGGTAGATCGTTGTTCGGCAGGGTCTGAACGGGTTTTGGTTGGGTTCTGACTGGCATCCGGGTATAAACTCAACGGGTTTGTAAAGGAAACCATGCCCCGTCCGAGTGTCATTCAGCTGGCCATCAAAGAAAAAGCCGCCCTGTATGCGGCCTTCATTCCTTTGTTCGCAGAAGGTGGCATCTTTATTCCGACGTCGCGCGATTACAAACTGGGCGACGACGTATACGTCCTGCTCACCCTGCCAGACGATCCCCAGCGTTACCCGGTTGCTGGCAAGGTGGCCTGGGTTACGCCCGCGCGCGCTTCGGGCAATCGCTCGCAAGGTGTGGGCATCCAGTTCCCGCGCGATGAAAAATCACGCGCGCTCAAACTCAAAATCGAAGAAATTCTGGGTGGACATCTGGCCACCGATCGCCCCACGCAAACGATTTAATGCCCCGCTGGAAGACCAGGGCGTGTTGAAATTTTCAAGGTAGGCCGTTCGTGTTTGTTGATTCTCATTGCCATCTTTCTTATCCGGAACTTAAAAACCAGCTTCCACAGATTCGGGCTGCCATGGCTGCAGCCCTGGTGGACCGGGCGCTGTGTATTTGCACGACCCTGGAAGAGTTTGATGAGGTTCATGCATTGGCCCTGACCCACGATAATTTTTGGGCAACTGCCGGTGTGCACCCAGACAACGAGGGTGTGCAAGAACCCACTTTGGCTGATCTGTTGCGCCTGGGCTCACTGCCTCGCATTGTGGGGATTGGTGAAACCGGGCTCGACTACTACCGTCTGAATGGGCGTTCAGTGGCTGACATGGCCTGGCAACGGGATCGCTTCCGAACCCACATCCAGGCGGCACAGGCCCTGAAAAAGCCCTTGGTCATTCACACCCGCAATGCCTCAGCCGACACCTTGGCCATTTTGAAAGAGGAGGGTGAAACCGGGGAAGCGGGCAGTGCGGGCGGTGTTTTTCATTGTTTTACCGAGACTGCCGAGGTTGCCAGGGCTGCACTGGATTTGGGGTTTTATATTTCCTTTTCGGGCATTCTGACGTTTAAAAATGCGCAGGATTTGCGCGACGTGGCTGCGTTTGTTCCACTGGACCGCATGTTGATCGAAACGGACAGCCCCTATTTGGCGCCGGTTCCTTATCGTGGAAAAACCAATAACCCCTCGTATGTTCCTTTTGTCGCCGCGCAGATCGCCAGCCTGCGGGGTGTGCCGGTCGAAACGATTGCGTCAAAAACCAGTCTGAATTTCGAAACGCTTTTTTCGGGCGTTGTTTGAGTTGTAACTCCAATCTTGGGCAACCGTCAAAGGCTATTTGATCCTCATGCAATACATTCAATATCTTATTTACGCTGTTGTATTAATTTCATATTATCCGGTTCACGCTGGATCTTATGAGGATTTTTTTCAGGCCATAAAACGCGATGATGCCCGGGAGGTCCAGACCTTGCTTCAGCGGGGGTTTGATGTCAATACCCGAGACCCCAAAGGATTGCATGGGCTGTTTTTGGCGGTTCGCGACGAGTCGTTCAAGACGGCTGTTGTTTTGGCTGCGTGGCCCAAAGTGGAAGTTGAAACCCGCAACGCCACTGACGAAAGCCCGTTGATGATGGCTTCTTTGCGGGGCCAAACCGCGGTGGTTCAACTGCTGATTGAAAAAGGGGCCGACGTCAACAAGCCAGGTTGGGCACCTTTGCACTATGCAGCGACAAAAGGCCACCTGGAAGTGATGAACCTTCTGCTGGAGCATCATGCTTACATTGACGCGAGTTCACCCAACGAAAGCACGCCGTTGATGATGGCGGCACTTTACGGCACACCGGCTGCTGTCAAACTGTTGCTCGAGGCTGGTGCCGATCCGACCATCAAGAACGCCTTGGGTCTGACCGCGTTGGACTTTGCATTGCGTGACAAGCGAACGGAGTCGGCTGAGATTCTTGCGGCGTTTTTGCGGGGCCGACAACCCGCGGGAAAGTGGTGAATGGCGGCTTCTCTGGAATGACTTTGACTTTATACGATGTATAGTTTTGCAAGGTGTTGATTTCATTGGAAATTCTTTCAATTGTGCGTAAAAAAACAGGCTTATCAGGACGCGCAAGCAGCACCGAGGGAAGGGGAGTTAGCGCCCCGCGAGGGGTAGGGTGATTCAGACCCGCCAGCGTCACCATGGGGGGTATTCCCCCCATACCCCCTGACCAAGGTTTCCAGCGCTTCAGCAGCGTGCCTGATTCGTTCAATCTGGGCTTGGAAGAGCTCAACCCAGACCGGAGGGTTTTCCCCGCCCGCCAGCTCCAACGAGGCGCCGATGCAGTCGGCCTCAATCAGCCGATCATTCAGGACATCGACCGCCGCCAGAGCCGACCGACCGAAGGAATCACCAGCTCGGTGTAACAGACCCACTTTGTTAGCGTCCACTGACAAAGCATTCAAAGCAGGTTTCTCCAATGAAGAAGGGATTTTTTTCATTATTGTGTGCTGAAGTGTTATAGATATAAATTTAGGCCGAGCGGCTTCGCCGCCCGTCCGACCTTGTCGGACGACCGACCCGCGCCGCCGTCGCCCTGGGGCGCTTCGCCTGCCCCGGTCACCGGCAACGCTGGTCTGTCGGCCACCCCCATTCGCGTCACCATGGCCCGGAATTGGGCTTCGCGTTGGTACATCTGGTCAAACAATCGGGACTTTCTGACCAGCAGAC
>JANOVW010000314.1:0-1827 GCA_031417575.1 Rhodoferax sp.
TGCGGCTGGTGCCGGGCAGTTCCCATTTCGCTTCGCTCGGAAATATCTCGCTCATGGCAGGTCTCCTGTCAGGTCGGGTTCACGGGCTTCAATGGCCCATCGCGAATTGTCTCCCATTGGGTAATAAAATAAATCTTATACAGCATATTCATTTAGTGAATATAGAAAGTGGAGGCTAAGCATGAACCTGAACACGGTTGATCTCAACCTGCTCGTGGTGTTCAAACATCTGCTGGTGGAACGCAGCGTGTCACGGGTTGCCGAGGTCATGAATTTGTCGCAACCGGCGGTGAGCAATGCGCTGGCCAGGCTGCGCAAGTTGCTGGGCGACCCGCTGTTTTTGCGAACACCCGCCGGGATGGTGCCAACACCCTTTGCCGAACAACTTTCAGAGGCCGTCACCGATGCCTTGGGGATGATCCACAACGCCCTGAATCAACGCGACACCTTCGAGCCGGCCACCAGCCAGCGCGCATTTGTGATCGGGATGACCGACATCGGCGAGATTTACTTTTTGCCGCCCCTCATGGACCGCCTCAAGCGTGATGCGCCCAACGTGACGGTGAGCACCGTTCGCAACACCAACATGAACCTGAAGGACGCCATGGAAGCCGGCACGGTAGACCTGGCCATCGGCCTGCTGCCGCAGCTCGCGGCCGGTTTCTACCAGCGGCGGCTCTTTCAGCAGCCCTATGTCTGCCTCATGCGGCAAGGCCACAAACTGGCGAAAAAGAAGATGTCGCTGCCGGAATTCAGTGCGGCCGAGCACCTGCTGGTCATCTCGGAAGGTACCGGCCACGGCAAGGTCGATGAAATCCTCAAACGCAGCGGCGTCGAGCGCCGCGTCACCCTGACGGTGCCGCATTTCGTCGCCGTCGGGCACATCCTGCAAACCACCGATTTGCTGGCAACCGTTCCCGACCGGCTTGCCGAACGCATGATTCAGCCCTTTGCCTTGGTGAGCGTGCCGCACCCGGCAAACATCCCGGATGTCGCGATCAACGTCTTCTGGCACGGAAAATTCCACAGCTCCCCGGCGAATCAATGGCTTCGGGAGGTGGTGTATGCGTTGTTCGCCGAATGAGGTAATTTGCCCACATACCCAGGACGACCAGCCCGACTCACGCCACAATCCCCACATGGAAAACACCCAAAACCTCACCGAGAACGTTACCGAACGCCGCCTGGCCGATGCCTGGGCCGATTTGCAGGCGCATGCCGACAAGGGCAACCCGATTGATGCCGACGCTTACCGGCTGGCCTTTGCCGATCCGGAATTTCTGCTGCGGCGTGAAACGCGGGGCATTCGCATCCAGCTGGAGATGCTCAAGCCCGATTTGGAGCAAGCCGAACAGGGCATTGAAAGCACGATTGTCGTGTTTGGCAGCGCGCGTTTCCCTGCGCCTGAAAACGCCGTGGGCGAGCGCGACAAACGCAACGCCCAACATTACGACAAGGCCCGCCAGTTTGCCCGGCTGGTGGCAGCTTACAGCGCCGAAAAACCCGTGACCGAGCGCTTGTTTATTTGCACCGGCGGTGGCCCGGGCATCATGGAAGCGGCCAACCGGGGCGCTGCAGAAATGGGCGCGCCCACCGTGGGGCTGAACATCGCCCTGCCCCATGAACAATCGGCCAACCCGTATGTCACGCCGAGTTTAAGCTTCAAGTTTCACTATTTCGCCATCCGCAAAATGCATTTCATGATGCGGGCCAAGGCGCTGGTGGCCTTCCCCGGCGGGTTTGGCACGCTGGATGAGCTGTTTGAAGTGATCACCCTGGTGCAAACGCGCAAAGCCAAACCGGTGCCGATTGTGCTGTTTGGCACCG
>JANOVW010000315.1:0-1511 GCA_031417575.1 Rhodoferax sp.
ATCCCCCCTGTGGGTTGCCCCGGTAGTGTTGTTGGGATGCTCGTATGCAGCCTAACGCGTAGGCTTGGCAACCAAGGTAGCCTATATTTCCCGATCATTTAACCATGTAATATAGGCAATTTATTCCATATAATGCATTAATGATTGAACGAAGTCTATATCCTCTTTTGACGGAAACACTGGCCGAATTTCCGGCCGTGGCGTTGCTCGGCCCGCGTCAGTCTGGCAAAACCACGCTGGCACACCGGGTGGGCGACGAACCGGGCCAGGCTGCAGCCGCAGCGCAAAGCATGGCTCAAAGCAGCAGCATTTACCTGGATCTGGAAAGCCCCAGTGACAGGCAGAAACTCAGCGACCCTGAGGCCTATCTCGCGCGTCATGAAGACAAACTGGTCATCCTGGACGAAGTGCAGAAAATGCCCGCTTTGTTCGAAACCTTGCGCGGCCTGATCGACCAGGGCCGTCGCAAGGGCTTGCAGGCCGGGCGGTTTTTGCTGTTGGGTTCTGCTTCAGGTGACTTGCTGCGGCAATCCGGCGAAAGCCTTGCGGGGCGCATCGCTTATTTGGAACTGGCACCCCTTCAAACGCTCGAGCTTGCAGCAGCACAGCAAGATGAATTGTGGCTTCGGGGCGGTTTCCCCAACAGCTTTTTGGCCAAAAGCGCCCGTCAAAGCATGGTCTGGCGGCAAAACCTCATCAGCACCTACCTGGAGCGCGATATTCCGGGTTACGGCACCCGCATTCCCGCCGAAACGCTGCGCCGCCTGTGGACCATGCTGGCACATCACCAGGGCGGGCTGCTGGACGTGTCGCAGTTGGGCAAAAACCTGATGATCGATGCCAAAACCGTACACCGCTATTTGGATTTGTTGGTCGATTTGATGTTGCTGCGCCGCTTGCAGCCCTGGCACAGCAATGCGGGCAAACGGTTGGTGAAGTCACCCAAAATGTATGTGCGCGACAGCGGCTTGGTGCATGCACTGTTGGGCATCGATTCACATGACGCGCTGCTGTCACATCCGGTGGTGGGCAATAGTTGGGAGGGTTTTGTGGTCGAAACCCTGCTGAACGCCGCGCCCTTGAACACCAGCAGCGGGTTTTACCGCACCAGCAACGGCGCCGAGATTGATTTGCTGCTGAACCTGCCCGGCCAGGGCCTGTGGGCGATTGAAATCAAACGCGGTGCAACTGGCAAACCAAGGCGCGGGTTTTACAGTGCTTGTGACGATTTAAAACCAGCCCGTCGTTTTCTGGTTCATGGCCGGCAAGGAAGTTACCCGCTGGGGGAAGGAATTGAGGCGCTGGGCCTGCGGGAGCTGGCGGGCTTGCTCAATCCACTTTAGCCCCGCTGGCCGTCACCACCTTCTCGAATTTGGCAGCTTTGCAGCGCCAACTGCGTTGCAATGCCGAAATCGCTTATTTCCCACGTTGTCGACGCGAAATGACACCCAAGCCAACCAAACCACGCGCCATTAGCATCAGGCTGCCGGGTTCGGGGATTTCTGTCTGTG
>JANOVW010000316.1:0-1760 GCA_031417575.1 Rhodoferax sp.
CATGGGTTCTTTGGCTTCTTCAACCAGGCGGCCCAGCGTGTCAGAAACTTTGTAGGTGAGGGTGACGACGGTGTCTTTGGAAATGTTCATGGCGGGATTTTCGCTCAGGTTCAGACCGGCCATTTGTCATACAGCCGGGCCGGGCGGCGCTGGCCCCACAGGTCAATTTGCGCTGCCGTGCCGTTGTGCACCTGGTTGGCCGCCGCACCGCGCACGTAGCCCAGGCCCACACACGCGCCCTGGCCTGCGTGGGCGCGGGGGCTCCAGCCCGCGCTGGAGAGTTCACCCACGGATGCCCAATGCGCTGTGCTGCCGAGAACGCCGCTGGCCAGATCAGGCAGCAAGACTGATTCACCGCCCCAGACGTAGTCGTCGCCCGAATCCAGCACCACCGTCACCAGTTTTTTGCGCAACGGCTTGCCGTGTAGCGCCAGCAGCGCTGTTTTGCCGATGAAGTCGGTGGGTTTGTCCAACTTCACCGCGTAGGTCAGGCCCGCTTCAAACGGCGTTTCATCCGGCCCCAATTCAGCCCCCCAGGCGCGGCGGCCCATCTCGATGCGCAGGGCATCCAGCGCAAAATAACCGGCGTCTTTTAAAGCGATGGTTGCGCCGGGCTGTGAAACCGTTTGGCCAGCCGCCTCATGCAAGGCCAGGTAAACGTGGCGCGTCATTTCTGTCGGCACATACAACTCAAACCCTGGCCCGCCCACGTAACTCATGCGGGCGGCGCGCACGCGGGCCATGCCCAGATCGATCAGTTTGGTGTGGGAGAACTTCAAGCCTTCAGGCGACAAATCATCCGGGCTCACCCGTGCCAGCAGTTCACGCGCTTGGGGGCCCATCACGCTCAGCACGCTGTACAAGGGCGAAACATCGGTCAACACCGCATGCTGATGCGGCTCGATGTGGCGCGATATCCAGTCGAAATCGCGCGTGGTTTGCGCGCTGCCGGTGATGATCAGAAACCGGTCGCCCTGCGAATTCGGTTGTTGGCGAATCACGGTCAAATCACTCTCGAACCCGCCGCGTTCGTTCAACATCGCGGTGTAAACCATCTTGTTGATGGGCACGTCCATCTCGTTGGCGCACAGCTTTTGCAGCACCGGCAAGGCATCGCGCCCTTGCAGTAGCAGCTTGCTGAAGCTGATCTGGTCATAAATGGCTACACCTTCTCGGGTGGCAAGTTGTTCCTCGATCATCCATGGCAGCCAGGCGGGTTTGCCCAGCGTGTGGGCGGGTGCGGGTTGGCCATTGGGTTTGAAATAGTTCACCCGTTCCCAGCCGTTTTTGCTGCCGAATTCAGCGCCTTTTTCTTTGAGCAAATCGTACAGGGGCGAAGTCCGCAAAGGCCGCGCGGTGGCCAGCTCCTGCCGGGGCCAGCGCATGGCGTAATGCAGCCCCAGGGTTTCGCCGGTGCGTTCGGCCAACATCTTGCGGTTGCCCATGAACCAACCAAAACGGCGAATATCTACATCCCACAAATCAATACTGGGTTCGCCACCCATGATCCATTCGGCCATCAGCCGGCCCGCGCCACCGCTGTTGGCAATGCCGGCTGAGTTAAACCCGGCGCAAACAAAGTAGTTACGCAGTTCGGGCGCTTCACCCAGAATGAAGTTGCCGTCAGGCGTAAAACTCTCCGGCCCGTTCAGCAGCATTTTGATTTCAGCGGTTTCCAGCGCGGGCGTGCGGTGAATGGCGTTCTTCATCAGTGGCTCAAACTGGTCCCAGTCTTCACCCAGCAGCTCGAATTGGAAGGT
>JANOVW010000317.1:0-6164 GCA_031417575.1 Rhodoferax sp.
GGTTTCCAGTTGCACGAGGGTTTGGCGGATCACCACATTGACCATGTCTGCCGCGCCCGACAAGGCCAGCGCCAGCAA
This sequence comes from Rhodoferax sp., assembly GCA_031417575.1. Taxonomy (GTDB): domain Bacteria; phylum Pseudomonadota; class Gammaproteobacteria; order Burkholderiales; family Burkholderiaceae_C; genus JANYCG01. Next base: position 79 of record JANOVW010000317.1, read on the forward strand.
GGAGAGCCAAAACAAGGTGGAAAACGCAAAGGCCAGCATGCACAGGCCATAAGCCACTACTGCCCAGATGAGTTTGGGGCCAACCTGGCGCGCGGGTGGCCAGCGCGCCAGAAGCAATGACATGATGAGCGCCCCAACCGCGGGTGAGCTGCGCAAGATGCCCAAACCCAACGGACCCACTTGCAAAATGTCTTTGGCAAATATTGGCAGCAGTGCTGTTGCACCACCCAACAGGCCGGCCATTAAATCCAGTGAAAGAGCACCCAACAGCAGTTTGCGTTGCCATACAAACGTGACGCCCGCAAACACAGTTTGCAGGGTGACGTGTTCGGCTTCGCGTGTGACGCGCGGCACGGGTGAGGTGAGCATGAGCAGCAACGCGACCGCCATCAACATGCCACAAACACCATAAACGGCACTGTCGCCCAAGGCAAAAATCAAACCGCCCAAAGCCGGGCCGCCAACCACCGCGCCCTGGATGCCCGCTGCACTCATGGCGGTAGCGCGCGGCAACAGAGCGGCTGGCACCAGCAATGGCGTAAGCGCTTGTTGTGCGGGCATCTGAAAGGCACGCACGCAACCAATCACCACCGATGCCACTAAAAGCAGTTCGCGCGTCAGCGCCGGAAACCAGGCGGCTATTTCTGCGTTCGGCGTTTTGAGCGATGCGCCTACCAACACCGCCGCCAGCAGCAGCTGCGAGAAGTAACACAAGGCGACGATGTAAGGCCGGTGCACCCGGTCTGCAACGTGCCCCGCCGGCAGGGTGAGCAGCAAGGCGGGCACGAACTGGTAGAGGCCAACCAGGCCCAGATCCCACGCGCTACCGGTAATCTCATACATCTGCCAGGCCAGGGCCACCATCAGCATTTGGTTGGCAGTGGTGCCGAACAGGCGGGCCAGCCAAACCCGCACGAAAGCCCGCTGGCGCAGCAGGTCAGAAAACGTATCGGCGACGGTGGGGATCAATCAGGCCTTGAGCACCGTCACGCCGCCCATGTAGGGCACAAGCGCGGGCGGGATACGCACGGAGCCATCGGCCTGCTGATAATTTTCAAGCACAGCCACCAGGGTGCGACCGACTGCCAGACCGGAGCCGTTGAGGGTGTGCACCAGCTCATTTTTGCCCTGCACATTTTTGAAACGGGCCTGCAAACGCCGCGACTGGAAGGCTTCGCAATTCGACACCGACGATATTTCACGGTAGGTGTTCTGGGCAGGTAACCAGACTTCCAGATCATGTGTTCTAGCCGCGCCGAAACCCATGTCGCCGGTGCACAACAACACCACGCGGTAAGGCAAACCCAGCTTTTGCAGAATCGCTTCCGCGTGGCCTGTCATGGCTTCCAAGGCCTCGTAACTTTGTTCGGGGTGCGCAATTTGCACCATCTCGACCTTGTCAAACTGGTGCTGGCGGATCAGGCCACGTGTATCTCGCCCGTAGGAACCAGCTTCCGAGCGAAAACACGGCGTGTGGGCGGTGAGTTTGATGGGCAAAGCGTCGGCGGCCAGCACTTCGTCGCGCACAAAGTTGGTCAGCGTGACTTCGCTGGTGGGGATGAGGTACAGCGTGGCGTTGTCGGCAACCGGTTCGCCTTCTTGCCCACCCTTTTTGGCCGCAAACAAATCGCCCTCAAACTTGGGTAACTGGCCGGTGCCCTTGAGCGTTTCGGCGTTGACGATATACGGGGTGTAGCACTCGGTGTAACCGTGCTCCTGTGTTTGCACATCAAGCATGAAAGCCGCCAGCGCACGGTGCAAACGGGCGATGGGGCCCTTCATCACGGTGAAACGGGCACCGGTGAGTTTGACACCCATGTCGAAATCCAGCCCCAGCGGTGCACCGATATCGACATGATCCTTCGTGTCGAAATCAAACGCCACCGGGTCTTGACCGCTTGGGCTCCAGCGGCGCAGTTCCACATTGCCGTGCTCATCAGCGCCCACCGGCACGCTCTCGTGCGGCAAATTGGGTACTGAGAGCAACAAGGCCTGCAACTCGCTTTGCAAAGTCTCCAGCCGGGTGGCCGAGGCATCCAGCTCGATCTTGGCTGCTGCCACTTGCGCTTTGGCCGCATCGGCTGATGCCGCATCTTTTTGCGCCATGAATTGGCCGATTTTTTTGCTCAGCGTATTGCGCTGGTTTTGCAACTCTTCGGTTCGGCTTTGCAGGGTTTTACGTTCCGCCTCCAAGGCGCGAAACGCTTCCACATCGAGGAATTTTTGGGGTGATTTGCGCGTTTCGAGCCGGCGAATCGCCGAATCGAGGTCTTTGCGGAGCAGGGTGATATCTAACATGGCCAGATTTTAAAGGGCTGGAATTTTGAGCCCTTTAGGCAAGGGAAATTTGGTGGTTTCTGCAATGCCCGGCATCTTGCGCACCGACACCGCACCCAGCGCCTTGATGCGGGTGATCACCTCTTGCACCAGCACTTCCGGGGCTGATGCGCCCGCCGTGAGGCCAATGGTGGTCTTGCCGGCGATCCAGGCGGGCTGTAACTCGCTGGCGCTGTCGACCATGTAGGCCTCTACACCCAGCTTACGGGCCAATTCGGCCAAACGATTGCTGTTGGAACTGGTGGGGCTGCCCACCACAATCACCAAATCAACCTGCGGGCTGAGCACCTTGATGGCATCTTGCCGGTTTTGCGTGGCGTAACAGATGTCCTGCTTTTTGGGGCTTTTGACGTGCGGGAAACGTGCCAGCACAGCGGCTGAAATCTCCGCGGCGTCGTCCACGCTCAAGGTGGTTTGGGTTACCACGGCCAGTTTTTCAGTCTGCGCGGGGCGCACCTGCGCCACATCGGCTACGTCTTCCACCAGATGGATACCGCTTTCCAGCTGGCCCATGGTTCCCTCCACTTCCGGGTGGCCTTTGTGGCCAATCATGATGAACTCGTAACCCTCTTTGTGCAGCTTGGCCACTTCGACATGCACCTTGGTAACCAGCGGGCACGTGGCGTCAAAAATCTGAAAACCGCGCGCCTTGGCTTCGTTTTGAATCGCTTTGCTCACACCGTGGGCGCTGAACACCAGCGTGGCGCCAGGCGGCACGTCGTTCAGGTCTTCAATAAAAATAGCGCCTTTTTCTTTGAGGTCATTCACCACAAAGGTGTTGTGAACGATTTCATGGCGAACGTAGATGGGTCGGCCAAACTTGGTCAGGGCCCGCTCCACAATTTCAATCGCCCGGTCGACCCCCGCGCAAAAGCCGCGGGGCTCGGCCAACACAATGTTCATTTCTGTCATAACACACCAATCACATGGGCTTCAAAGGTCACCGGCTGGCCTGCCAACGGGTGATTGAAATCAAACAAAATGGCCGAACGGCCTTCGGCCTGGCCTTGGCGTACCACCGTGCCGGCATAACTGCCCAGGCCATCCGGTGTGGGGAACTGCACCACGTCGCCAGGTTTGTAGAGTTCGTGCGGGTCGCCCAGATCGTTCAACAGCTTGTGGGCCACCCATTGCACCCGATCCGGGCTGCGTTCACCATAGGCCGTGTCGGCCGCCAGTTCAAAGGTTTCGTGGCTGCCTTCGGGCAAGCCCATCAGGCATTGCTCAATGGCGGCAGACAACTCGCCTGCACCCATCGACAACGTAGCTGGTTTGCCGCAAAAGGTGTTGATCAGGTCGCCTGCCGGACCCGCCAGGCGGTAATGCAGGGTGAGAAACGAGCTGGCTTGCACGCAAGGATGGTTGATAACGGTGGCAGACATGAAACTCCCGATAAACTGAGCAGGTCGATGCCCCCTGAATGGGGATGCACCAGCCAGCGGCTGCGGCCTGTTGGTGCGATATCGACGATTGCCCCTATTGTAGAAACCCATGTCCATCAAGAACCTCCCTGCCGATGCCCGCCCGCGAGAAAAACTGTTGGCCCGTGGCCCTGGGGCACTCAGCGATACCGAATTGCTGGCCTTGTTGCTGCGCACGGGCATTCAGGGCAAGGGGGTCATGCAGTTGGCAGATGAGCTGTTGCATATCAATCAATCGCAAAACCGCAGTGCAGTGGCCGTTGCCGATAACTCCCCAACTGCTGACAGAACCCCCTCCTTGACCCCGCCACCCGGTTTTGACGGCCTGGCGGGCCTGCTGCAAGCCAGTGCAGACGATTTAAAGCGCATCAAGGGGCTGGGGCCCGCCAAACGCGCCGAACTGGTGGCCGTGTTGGAACTGGCCCGCCGAGCCATGGCACAAACCCTGCAAACCCGTTCGGTGCTGGATTCACCCGAAGCCATGAGCCACTACCTGCAACTGCAATTGGCCGGGCGCAGTCATGAGGTGTTTTGCGTGCTGTTTCTGGATGCGCAACACCGCTTGCTGGCTCTTGAGGAGCTGTTTCGCGGCACCCTCACCCAGACCTCGGTTTACCCGCGCGAAGTGGTGCTGCGAGCCTTGCACCATCAGGCGGCAGCGGTTGTTTTGGCTCACAACCACCCCAGCGGCAACGCCCAGCCCTCCAAGGCAGACGAAGCCCTGACGCGGGTGTTGGCAGCGGCACTCATGCTGCTGGACATCCGGGTGCTAGACCACATCATCGTGGCACCGGGCGGCAGTTTTTCATTCTTGCAGCACGGGCTGCTTTGACAAGGCCTGGTTTAAAGCATCTGCGATGAAAAACAAATCGTCTGTGGCCGCCTTTGCCGATCTGGCGGCCATCAAAAAAACCCTGGCCGAACAGGAGCGCCTGGCTGCACTGGCCTTGGCAGAGCAACAAGCGCTGGAAGCAGCCCGACTGGCCCACAAAAACCTGTTTGCCAATGCGGCAGGCAAGGTCAGCAAACTGGCCGACAAACACGTTAACCAGCACGGGGGCATGATCCAAAAAACCCCACCAGCACCGGTGCCGCGCCAACAGCAACGGGATAACCAGGCGGTAATGACTGAATCGATCAGTGACGAATTTGATGTCACCACCTTGCTGGAGGTGGATGACCAAATGAGTTTTTTGCGCCCAGGCATTGGCAGCGACGTGCTGAAAAAACTGCGCCGGGGCAACTGGAGCATTCAGGCGCAGCTGGATCTGCACGGTTTGCGGCAAGACGAAGCACGCGAACGCTTGGGCGAGTTCTTGCGTGCCTGTGGCAAACAGGGCCTGCGCTGCCTGCGTATCGTGCATGGCAAAGGCCTGGGTTCACCCGGCAAAGCGCCGGTGCTCAAAAGCCGGGTGCAGCGCTGGCTGGTGCAAAAAAATGAAGTGTTGGCTTTTGTTCAGGCCAAACCAGCCGATGGGGGAGCCGGGGCCTTGGTGGTATTGCTACAGTCTGCACCGCGTTGACGGCTGACTCGATCACCCAGGTAAGTTCTCATTAAGCCGGGGTGTTTCGCATCCAGTCGGCGGTTTTGTAAAAACTTTCCCGCAGGCGTGCCCGCAAATCATCCGGCACGCCGGTTTCGCCCATGGCTTGGTCCATGCAGGCCAGCCATTGGTCTCGCTCCAGGATGCCGATTTTGAAGGGCATGTGGCGGGCGCGTAAAGCCGGGTGACCAAAACGCTCGGTATACAACTGTGGGCCGCCCAGCCAACCGGTCAGAAACCAGAAAAGCCGCTGCCGCGCGTTGACCAAATCTGACCCATGCACCTGGCGCAGCGCCTGGAAGGCCGGTTCCAAATCCATCAGGTCATAAAACCTTTCGACCAGCGCTTTGACATTCGTTTCACCACCGATCCAGTCGTACGGGGTTGCAAATTTGGGTTTTTCTTCAATGTTCATGGTGAAAATTTTGCAAATAACTATTTTGTAATAATTTTATTTATGATAAAGGTCCATTGTTCACACAATAATTGCACAATTAGCTATTATATTCATAACATAAATATACTTTTAATCTACTTATATTACGTATAATTAATTTAAATTAAATAAATTTTAGCAACTTTAGTCAACTGCCATCGGAGCAGGATGGCAGGCCCTATTGTGCCGCCCGGCGTAGCGTTTCAACCACGGGGCGGCGCAGCACCTCTCGCAGGCCCCACCAACCGGCACCCAAGGCCAGCAAAGCACCCGCCAAAGCGCCGATCAGGGGCACCCACAGCGATACATTCCAGGCAAACTCAAACACGTATTTGGCCAGCGCCCAGC
>JANOVW010000318.1:0-1862 GCA_031417575.1 Rhodoferax sp.
GGCGTCGCTGAACGGGCGCGGTGCCCTGATCCACACCCGCAGCATGGAAGAAGCCTGCGTCATCAGCAACCAAATTGCACCTGAACACCTGGAAATCAGCAGCCAGGAGCCGCACCGCTGGGAGCCGCTGCTGAAACACGCTGGCGCCATTTTCATGGGCGCTTTCACCAGTGAATCGCTGGGGGACTATTGCGCCGGGCCCAATCATGTGTTGCCCACCAGTGGCACCGCGCGGTTTTCAAGTCCGCTCGGTGTATACGATTTCCAGAAACGCAGCAGCCTGATTGAAGTGAGCGAGCAGGGCGCGCAGGTGTTGGGCCAGATCGCCTCGGTGTTAGCCCACGGCGAAGGCCTGCAGGCCCATGCACGCGCTGCTGAAATGCGACTGAAAGGCGCTGATTTGCCATGAACCCGACCGACTTGCCGAACAATCACCTGCTCCAGCGCCTGATCCAGAACCGAATCCGCCAGGACATCGTCTCCATGCACGGGTACGCCATTCAGGATTCGCGTGGCATGGTCAAGCTCGATGCGATGGAGAACCCGCATGCCCTGTCACCCGAGTTGCAAGCCGAACTGGGCGCGCGTTTGGGTGCGTTGCCGCTGAACCGTTATCCCAACGCGCGGGTCGATGACCTGCGCCACGCCCTGGCCGCGTATGCCCGCATGCCCGAGGGCTACGACGTCATGCTGGGCAACGGGTCTGACGAGCTGATTTCGCTGCTCTCCATGGCGGTTGACTTGCCCGCTGCACAAAACCCCAGTCGCAGGCCACCCGTTATTTTGGCGCCCGAACCCGGCTTTGTGATGTATGGCATGAGTGCCCAGTTTCAGGGCCTCACTTATGTGGGCGTTCCCCTCACGGCTGATTTTCAGCTCGATGAAGCTGCCATGCTGGCTGCCATCCGCCTGCACCAACCCGCCCTCGTGTACCTGGCCTACCCCAACAACCCCACCGCCAGCCTGTGGAACGATGAAACCATCGTCCGCATCATCGCCCTGCAAGGTGAACAAGGCGGCTTGGTGGTGATGGATGAGGCCTACCAGCCGTTTTCCTCGCGCAGCTGGATCACTCCCATGACCCAACAGCCCGAACGCCATACCCATGTTTTGCTGATGCGAACGCTTAGCAAATTTGGCCTGGCGGGGGTGCGTATTGGTTATCTGCTGGGGGAAAAAGCGTTGATTGATGAAATCAACAAATTGCGGCCACCGTACAACATCAGCATCTTGAACTGCGAATGTGCACTGTTCGCACTCGAACACGCCGACGTTTACCGGGCGCAGGCGCAAGACCTGATCGCGCAGCGTGCCTTGCTGTTGCAGGCGTTGGCAAAACTGCCAGGTGTTACCACCTGGCCCAGCGATGCCAATATCGCCCTGATTCGCGTGCCCAATGCCGCCAAAACCTTTGAAGGCATGAAGGCCCACGGAGTGCTCATCAAGAACGTTTCTAAAATGCATCCACTTTTGGCCCAATGTTTGCGCCTCACGGTTGGCACGGCGGAGCAAAACCGCCAGATGCTGGCTGCCCTCGAAAAATCACTATGACCACCACTTTGCCCGCAGTTGCTACCCCCACAAACTCGGCCCACCTGAATGGCGTTCACCGCGTGGCTGCAGTCAGCCGCAACACGGCTGAAACCAAAATCGCTGTCCGGGTTGATCTGGACGGCACGGGTGCCGCCAAATTGCACACTGGCATCGGCTTTTTTGACCATATGCTTGACCAAATTGCCCGCCACGGCATGATTGACCTGGACATCGCTGCCGAGGGCGATTTGCACATCGACGGCCACCACACCGTGGAAGACATCGGCATCACCTTGGGGCAGGCGGTTAATCAGGCTGTGGGCGACAAA
>JANOVW010000319.1:0-8388 GCA_031417575.1 Rhodoferax sp.
ATCTTGATGGAAACCGAGGTGTGGCCGAATATGGCCGCGCAGTGCCGGGCGCTGAACATTCCGTTGGTGCTGGCCAATGCCCGGATGAGTGAAAAATCGCTCCAAAAATCGCGGGCACTGGCCTGGCTGGCGCGGCCAGCCTACCAGTCGCTCACGGCGGTGTGGGCGCAGACCGCAGACGACGCGCAGCGCTTGGCCCAGCTTGGCGCTCCGGTGCAAGGTGTTTTCGGCAATATCAAATTTGACGCGACACCTGATGCCGACCAACTGGCCCAGGGCCGACACTGGCGTGCTGCGCTGGGCCGCCCGGTGGTGGTTTTTGCCAGCTCGCGTGAGGGCGAAGAAGCCCAGTTGCTGGCCTTGCTGCAACGCAAGGGCCGGGTTGACGGCGCTGCTGCCACCGCGGCCCAATGGTTGATCGTGCCGCGCCACCCGCAACGTTTTGACGAGGTGGCTGGTCTGATCGAGAAGCTCGGCTTTTGTGTGTCACGCCGTAGCCAGTGGGGCGGAGGCCCGGCTGCTCAGCCCCCAGTGGCGTCAGATCAAAACACCGTTTGGTTGGGTGATTCGCTGGGTGAAATGGCCCTGTACTACGGCCTGGCCGATGTCGCCTTGCTGGGCGGCAGCTTTGAAGCCCTGGGTGGCCAAAACCTGATTGAAGCCGCCGCCTGTGCCTGCCCGGTGGTCATGGGGCCGCACACCTTCAATTTTGCCGACGCCGCCGAACTGGCCGTGGTGGCGGGCGCGGCGCTGCGGGTGAGTTCACTCGACCACGGCATTGACAGCGCGCTGGATCTGGCTTTGGACGGGGCGCGCCAGTTGGCATCTGCGCAAGCAGCGCTGGCCTTTGCCAAAGCGCACCAAGGCGCAACCGCCCAACTGGTAGTTGCCATCGAGACACTGTTGCCGCGCTGACGCTGTCAGAATCTTCCTGGCTTGCGGTTCATATCGGCTTCGCTTTTGCCCCGCACAGCGCAGGCGTTGGCGCAAGCCGCGCCACTGAATTGACGCCTTTCAAGGAAAACCATGGACTCCACCCACAGCGCTGCTCTCTACAACGATATTCTCTACAGCGTGGCGCAACACATCGCCACCATCACCCTGAACCGGCCCGACAAGCTCAACGCCTGGACCCGCACCATGGACCAGGAGGTGCGTGCGGCCCTGCACGCCGCTGCCACCGACCCGCTGGTGCGGGTGATCGTGGTGACCGGTGCCGGACGCGGGTTTTGCGCGGGCGCCGACATGAACCTGTTGGGTGGCATCTCGTCGGGCGAAGTGCAACGCGAGCCGGTGCCCGGCCTATCACCCGAGCCAGCGGCCGATGGCATGGCGGCCAATTACGCCGCCAGTTTTGGTTATGTACAACGCATCGGCAAACCGGTGATCGCTGTCATCAACGGCCCGGTGGCGGGTATCGGCCTGTGTTTTGCGCTGTATTGCGATATTCGCCTGATGATGGATGGAGCCAAACTGACCACCGCCTTTGCGCGCCGTGGCCTGATCGCCGAACACGGTATCTCGTGGTTGTTGCCGCGTTTGGTGGGGCCGATGCACGCGCTCGATTTGTTGCTCTCAGCCCGCACCATCACCGCTGCCGAGGCCGCACAAATCGGCCTGGTCAAGTTGCTGCCTGCCCAGGGCTTTGCCGGGGCGGCCATGGCCTACGCGGGTGAGCTGGCGCAGTTGTCGTCGCCGCGCTCGATGGGCATCATCAAGCGCCAGTTGTTCGAGGCGCAGTTCCAGCCGCTGGGCGAGGCGGTAGCCATCGCCAACCACGAAATGGTGCAGTCTTTCGCGTCCGAAGATTTCAGGGAAGGCGTGGCGCATTTTGTGGAGAAACGGGCACCTGCTTTTACCGGCCGCTAACCACTCCCGGGAACGAACGCCCACGAACGCTCACAACAATCGATGAACCCCAACCCCGCCACCTTCCTTCGCCTGCGCCAAATCTGCCTGGTGGCGCAACAACTAGACCCGGTCGTCGATGCCTTGTGCGACGTGCTGGGCCTGCAGGTTTGCCACCGCGACGCGGGCGTGGAGCGGTTTGGCCTGCACAACGCGCTGATGCGCATCGGCAGCAGTTTCATCGAAGTGGTGGCCCCGCTGCCAGGGCTGCCGGGCGCCAACACGGCTGCCACCCGGCACCTCGCGCGAATGGGCGGCGACGGGGGTTACATGGTGATTCTGGACACCGATGCCATCGCCCCCTGGCGCACCCACGCCGCCGCGTTGGGCATACGCGAGGCCTCGTTTCACCAGGTGGCGGGTTACACCGGCCTGCAACTGCACCCGCGCGACACCGGCGGCACCTTGCTGGAGATCAACCATTCGGAAGGCAACAGCGACTTGCACGGCCCCTATTGGCCCGCCGGGCCGCATTGGCAAAAAGCGCCCGACAGCACCGCTTGTGTGGCACTGCGCGGCGCGATTTTGTCGGGCAGCCAGGCCGACGTATTGGCGCAACGCTGGGTGGCACTTTTGCAGCGCCCGGTGTCACGATCCGATGAAAATGCCGCCCAACACATGACGCTAGACAACCGCGCAACGCTGGTTTTTAATTCGGTGCCCGCTCAGTCGCGCCAGGGGTTGACGGGTTTGCAGTTGGCCGTTCAGGGCGAGAAGGCCGTGCAGGGCATCGTGCAGTGTGCCCAAACGCGGGGCCTGCCCGTTCGCGTACCTGTAAATGCTGTGGTTGAAGTGGAAATCGGCGGTGTTGCCTGGTTGTTGAAAACCGGCTAATAAGACGAATAAGCCAAATTTATTTAAATTTAAATAAAATTATATTAATAATTAGACTTATTTAATATAATAAATATAGCTTATTGTGCAATTATTACGTCAACAATCGCGCGATTATCTTGATAATAAATTATTTACAATAGATAAATCACCATCCATCAGCGCCCCGCTGGCTTGGCGCAGGCGCAGACCGCCGACCAGCACGTCGTAACGTGCTTTGGCCAGATCGCGTTTGGTCTGGAACAACTGGCTTTGGGCGTTCAGCACATCGATGTTGATGCGCACGCCCACTTTGTAGCCCAATTGGTTGGCATCCAGTGCGCTTTGGCTCGAGGCTTCGGCGGCTTCCAGGGCTTTGACCTGGCCTTGGCCCGACAACACGCCGAAATAGGCGACGCGCACGTTTTGCGCCAAGGTTCGTTTGGCGCTTTCGATGTCGTTGCGGGCTTTTTCTTCCAGCGCAAGGGTTTCCTTGATGCGGTTTTGCACCGAGTTGCCGTTGTACAGCGACATCGTCATTTGCACACCCACCGAGCCTGAATTCACCCACGAGCCAATGGGCGTGGTGGCGCTGCCGTCATTGCGGGTCATACCGTAATTGGCCACCAGGTCAACCGTGGGTTTTTCACCAGCGCGGGCTTTGGCGGTTTCCAGCACGGCGACATCGAGCGTGGTTTGCAGTTGTTTCAGGGTGGGGTGGTTGGCTTCTGAACGTTGCACCCATTGGTCCACGTCAGCTGGAACCAAGGGTGGCAGCAGCAGCGGCAGGGCGACGGGTTTGGGCTCGGTGCCCTTTTTGCCAACGATCTGGTCCAGCCCCAGGCGTTTGACGACCAGGTCGTTTTCGGCCGCAATTTGCTGGGCGGTGACCAGATCAAACCGTGCCTGCGCTTCGCGGCTGTCGGTGATGGTGGAAGTGCCCACTTCAAAATTGCGCTTGGCGGCGGCCAGTTGCTCTGCGACGGCTGCCTTTTGCGCCACCACAAACTTCAGGCTGTCGTTGGCGGCCAAGACGTCAAAATAGGCCTGGCTGATGCGTACCATCAGGTCTTGCTGCACGGCATTCAGTTGCGCTTCAGATTGCTCCAGCAACTTTTGACCTTGGTCAAAGGTGACCTGGTTGGCCGGGCGGTACAAGGGGTAGGTGCCGCTGAGTGTGAGTTGCTGGGTGCCAAAGCCGCGGTCGGTGTTGGGCCCGGTGCTGGGTGAAATAGCGAGGTACGACTGCGACGCGGCTGCCGCCAGATTGGCGGTAGCCCCCAAACCGGCGCGGGCCTGCTCGGCACGGAACAGATTGGCATCGGCCTGCGCTTTGGCCGACAGGTAGGCCGTGTCGGCGGCTTTGGCCTGATCCAGCAATTGCAGCAGGCTTTGCGCTTGGGCCGCAGGCGCGAGCAGCAGCAGTGCAGCCGCGCACCAACCGGCCAGGGTGGCCGCAGGCTGGTTGGCGGATGAACAGGCACGAGACAGTTGCAAATCGTTCATGGGTACTTCAGTCGGTTTTCAGTCAGTGTTCTAGCACTTTTCACAAGTGTTGAACCAGCGTTTCAAAATCGGAGTCATCGCGTTTCAATACCGCTTGACCGAGGTGTCGACTTCCAGGGCCCAGGCTTCAATTCCGCCGGCCACGTTGGCCAAACTGGCAAAGCCCTGCGCTTCCAAAAACGCGGCCACGCGCTGGCTGCGTGCGCCATGGTGGCACAACACCGCTGTGGGGCAAGCCGGGTCGAGTTCGGCCAGGCGTTGCGGCACGCTGTTCATGGGGATCGTGACCAGGCTGAAACCATCGGCCTTGACGCTGGCCGTGACGAGTTCGTGAGGCTCCCGCACGTCCAGCAATACCGGGCTTTTGTCACTGGCAACGGTTCTGAACCAGGCGGCCAATTGGGCGGGACGTATTTGCGGGATCATGGAGTGGGCGTGAACGGGCCGCTCAGTGGGGTGGTTAACGGGGGCAGGGCCAAAAACTCAGAAGCGGAAAGCCGACGGTTGTTTGAAATTCAGCAGCCGGGGTGCGACGGTGTCCCACGGCTGGGTCGATTCAAATCCGGTTTCGCTGTTGCGGGTGACAAAGGTGGCGCGCATCATGGGTTCGTCACCCACAATGGCGGCCAAACGCCCACCTGCCTTGAGTTGGGCCAGCAGCGCCTGCGGCACCTCGGCTACCGAGCCACTCAGCACGATGACATCAAACGGGCCTTCATTGAGCACGGCTTTGGCACCATCGCCCACCCGTACATCTGCATTGTGGATACCGGCTTTTTGCAGGTTGCTGCGGGCTTGGGTGGCCAGCGCGGCATCAAGCTCCAGCGAAATCACGCGTTGGGCACGGTGCGCCAGCAGGGCGGCCATGAAACCCGAGCCGGTGCCTACTTCAAGCACTTTTTCGTGTTTTTGCACCGCCAGGTCATGCAACATGCGGGCTTCAACCCGGGGCGCCAGCATCACCTGGCCCAGGCGCTGCGCGTCTTCAAATGTGCCTTGCAAGGGGATTTCCATGTCGACAAAGGCCAGCGCCTTGTGCGCCAGGGGTACAAAATCTTCACGCTTCATCACCGCCAACAAATGCAACACGTCAGCATCCAGCACATTCCAGGGCCGGATTTGCTGCTCAATCATGTTGAAACGGGCTTCTTCCAGATTCATTTCGCTCTCCTGCGCATCAAAAATCAACAGGCGATTTTAAGGGGCTACCTTGGGGGCCTGCTGTGTCTTGCCGGTAAAGAGCTTTTTAAACCAGTTGCCCAGGTCGTCCATGTAGCAGTACATCACCGGCACCACCACCAAGGTCAACAACGACGAGGTAATCACCCCGCCAATCACCGCCTGACCCATGGGGGCACGGGTTTCCGAACCTTCGGTGAGCGCAAAGGCCAGCGGCACCATGCCGAAGATCATGGCCAGGGTGGTCATCAGGATCGGGCGCAAACGCACTTTGGCAGCCAGCAAAAGGGCCTCGCTGCGCCCGAGTGCCGCCACCGGGTTGCCCATTTCATCGATATGGGCCTCACGTGAACGGATCGCGAAATCAACCAGCAAAATGGCGTTTTTGGTGACCAGGCCCATCAGCATGATGACACCAATCACCGAAAACATGGAGAGTGTGGAGTTGAAAACCAGCAGCGCCAGCACCACGCCGATCAGGGTGAGCGGCAGGGCGGTCATCAGTGCCAGCGGCTGCAGGAAGCTCTTGAACTGACTGGCCAAAATCATGTAAATGAACACCACCGCCAAAATGAGGGCCGAAATGGCATAAGCAAAGGCTTCGGCCATGTCTTTGGTCGAGCCGCTGAATTGGTAGCTGTAACCCGGTGGCAGGGTGATGGTGTCCATGGCTTTTTTGATGTCGGCTGACACTTCACCGGCCGAGCGGCCTGAAACGTTGGCGTTCAGGGTGACTTCGCGCGTCAGGTCGCGCCGGTTGATCTGGTTGGGCCCGGTCGCTTCTTTGATGTGGGCTACCTGGTTCAGGCGCACGATGCGCGGGCTGCCATCGGCTTGGGTACCGACGGTGAACGGGATGCGCTCCAGATCTTGCGGGCTGTTGCGGGCGCTGGGGGCCAGGCGAACGTTCACGTCATAGGTCTGGTCATCGGGTGCGCGCCAATTGCCGACGGTTTGGCCCGCCACCAAGGTGCGCAAGCCGGCACCGATTTGGGCAACCGACAAACCGGCGTCAGAGGCCAAATCACGCAACACTTTGACATCCAGCGTGGGTTTGTTGGGTTTGACGCTCGACTCCATATCCACCAGCCCGGCAATACCGCTTATTTTGTCCATGGCGACCTTGTTCAGGCGCTGCAGTTCGGCATTGTCTGGCCCCAGGATGGAGAAGGTAATCTGCTTGTTGCCACCCACCATGTCCAGCAGGCCCACATGGGTCACGCTGATGCCCGGCACCTGCTGCAGGCGCGCCCGTAACGCCACCGAGAGTTCGTTGGCGCTCATCTTGCGGTCTTTGCGGTCGGTCATGCGGATGTAGATCGAGGCGTAAATCTTGCCTTGTGCATTGCCGGAGTTGATGGTGCTGAGCGTGTAACGCACTTCGCTGTATTCCCGCACAATGGCTTCAACTTGAGCGGCCTTGGCTTCGGTTACTTCAAGCGACGAACCCACCGGGGTGTTGAAATTGAGCGAGATTTCGGAGAAATCGCCCTTGGGTACAAATTCGGTGCCCAACAGCGGCACCATCAACACGCTGCCCACAAAAATCAGCAAGGCCAGCACCAGGGTTTTGATTTTGTGCACCAGTGCCCATTTCAGGATGGACTGGTAGCTGTTGGCCAGCGATTCGGTGGCGCGGTCAAACCAGCCCGTGACACGGCCAATGGTTTTGTCATACAAGGTAACCGGCGGACCGCGTTTGCCGTGGGCCTCAATGCTGGGGTCATGCCAGATGGAGGACATCATCGGGTCGAGCGTGAAGCTGACAAACATCGAGATCAGCACGGCGGCCACGATGGTGATGCCAAATTCGTGAAAGAACTTGCCAATGATGCCGCCCATGAAACCAATCGGCAAAAAAACCGCCACGATGGAAAGGGTGGTGGCCAACACTGCCAGGCCGATTTCTTGCGTGCCATCGAGCGACGCCTGATACGGGTTTTTTCCCATGGCAATGTGGCGCACGATGTTTTCTCGCACTACGATGGCATCGTCGATCAGCAAGCCCACACACAAGGAAAGCGCCATCATGGTGATCATGTTGATGGTGAACCCAAACATGTTCATGAACAAAAAGGTGCCAATGATGGCGATGGGCAGCGTCAGGCCGGTGATGACCGTTGAACGCCACGAATTGAGGAACAAAAAGACGATCAGGATGGTCAGCAGCGCGCCTTCAATCAGGGTGCGCCGCACGTTTTCAACCGACACGCGGATCGAGCGCGAGCCGTCCAGAATCTGTTCGAGCTTCACGCCGGGTGGCAGGCGCGTTTTCATCTCGTTCATGGTTTTGATCAGACCGTCGACCACCTGAATGGTGTTTTCGTCTTGCGACTTCTGTACCGTCAGCAGCAAGGTGCGCTGGCCGTTGTACAGGGCCAGCGAATCGACCTCCTGCGCACCATCGGTTACGGTGGCTACCTGGTCGAGGCGCACGGGAGCGCCCCCACCGGCTTGACCGGTGGCCCCCAATCCCTTGCGGGCGACGATGATCTTGCCAAAATCTTCGGGCCGCTGCATGCGCGCATCGATCTGGATCACCCGTTCCTGCTCTTTGGAGCGAATCGCGCCCACGGGCAAATCCTGGTTCTCGTTGCGCACAGCGCTTACCACTTGGTCGGGCGTGATGCCAAACGATTCCAGCGATTGCGGGTTGAGGTAAACGTTGATTTCGCGTTTGGTACCGCCGACGATGCTGACAGAACCGACGCCACGCACGTTCTCGAGGCGCTTTTTGAAGGTTTGCTCGGCCCAATTCGTCAACTCAATCGCGTTCATTGACTTGGTTTTGGCGTTGGCATCTGGCAACACGGCGACGGACCAAATGGGCCGTGCCGACGGATCGAACCGAAGCACCCGCGGCTCTTTCACTTCAGCCCGCAGCAAGGGCTTGATGGCAGCCACTTTCTCACGCACGTCATCTGCGGCTTTGCGGCCGTCCACATGCAAGCCAAACTCGATCACCACCACCGACTGGTTTTC
>JANOVW010000320.1:0-5584 GCA_031417575.1 Rhodoferax sp.
TTCATGTGCCAGGCGGCCTGCATGGCGTAGGTGTCCATAAAAACGGTGCGCCCCGGGCCGGTCTCAAACGGCTTGCCCGCTTGCTGCCCTGCCGCTTCGTAATACCGCTGCCAGCGCGCCGGTTGAAGCTGGTCAATGCCAGTGGCAAAAATCTCGGCCACCCGTTCGGGCCGGTCAGGGCTGACCAGCTTTTCGACACCCATGGCCAGGCTGACCTCGACTTCGCCCGACAACACGTCTTTCCAGGCACCATGGAAGGCGAACGAGCCGGTGGCACAACCCCCTTCGACGTTGAGCATCGGCACATGTTCCGGAAACAGCCCCTCTTGCACCAAGGGCGTAAACGCCACCTGGCCGCGAATGCCGCCTTGGCCCCATTGGCCCATGCCGCAGTTGCCAAACCAGGCTTGTTGGATCAGCGCGCCTGCGCAGGGCGTTTGCCCCAACCCCGCATCGGCCAAAACCTCCAGGTAAGCCCAGCGTGCCAGGTCTTCAAACGATTTGTCAGCGTGTTTGCCAAAGGGTGTGCAAGCAGCACCGATGATGTAAACGTCTCGCACAGGCGCTCTCCAGGTAATTGGTTAAACCAGCTGAAGCACCAGCCGCGCCCACATCGCCCACACCAGACCGCAACTGCCGGCAAACGCCAAAAACCGGTGGTTGACGTTGTTGTAGCTGCAGTGAATGGCGCTGTGGGCATAACGCAGCGCTACAAACAGCCAGGCCAGCGTGACGAAGGTGCTGTCGGCCTTGTTCAACACTAGCAGCACCCCACAAACGGCATAAAACAGCACCGGCATCTCAAACAGGTTGCGGTAGTTGTCAGCCGCCTGGATGGACTGGAACTTGTCGGCCTGGGTTTTGGAGGTAGCCACCTGCTGCGGGTGAATACGCCGCGTGCGCATCTCGGTCACCCGCACGTACAACATGCGCAAGGCCACCAAAGCCACCAGAAAGACCATGGCGGCGCACGAAAAAACCAGAGAATTTGATGAATTCATGAAATAAAAGTATAAATTAAGATCGTATTAGCTACAATTGATATAGCTTATAGTGCAATTGCATAATCTATAAAATGCATTTTTTATCAAATACAATTACAAAAAATAAATATTACTGCCCTTGGTATTAGAATACCCCCTTTTCCACCACCTTGCTGTCGCCCCCACGTCATGACCCCTTCCAAAGCCATCACTACCAGCCCACTCTTCACGCCTTTTCAATTCGGCGACATCAGCGTTGCCAACCGCCTGGTGATGGCACCGCTCACCCGCAACCGCGCACCGGGCGCGCTGCCCACGCCCCTCATGGCCACCTACTACGCCCAGCGGGCGCATCCGGTCAATGGCGCGGGCCTCATCGTTACCGAAGCCACCGCCATCAGCCACCAGGGCCAGGGTTATTCAGACGTGCCGGGCATCTGGAGCGCCGAGCAAATCAAGGCCTGGCGGCTCACCACCGATGCCGTGCACGCGGCGGGCGGCAAAATCGTCATGCAGCTGTGGCACGTGGGCCGCGTTTCGCACGCCGAATTGCAACCCGGTGGCCAGGCCCCGGTGGCCCCCAGCGCCATCACCGCCAAAACCAAAACCGTGCTCATTCACGACGGCGTGCCCGCCTTCTTCCCCACCAGCGAGCCACGCGCCCTGCGCCTCGATGAGATGCCCGGCGTCGTCGCCAGCTACGCCCAAGCCGCTGCCAATGCCATCGAAGCCGGTTTTGACGGCGTAGAAGTGCACGGTGCCAATGGTTACCTGCTCGACCAGTTTTTGCGGCGCAACGCCAACCAGCGCACCGATGCCTACGGCGGCCCGATTGAAAACCGCGCCCGGTTGATGGTGGAGGTGATGAACGCCATCGCTCAACGCATCGGCGGCGGCAAAACCGGCATTCGCCTCTCGCCCGTCACCCCGGCCAATGACGCATTTGACGACCAGCCCCAACCCCTGTTCAATCATGTCGCCACCCAATTGGGGCAGATCAAAGGCAGCGACGGCAAAGGCATTGCCTTCATCCATGTGATCGAAGGCCAAACCGGAGGTGCGCGTGATTACCAGCAGGGTGACCTGCCGTTTGACTACGCCGCGTTCAAAACCGCCTTTCGTGCGGCCGGCGGCACGGGCGCCTGGATGGTTAACAACAGCCTGACCCTGCCTTTGGCCGAAGCCGCCCTGGGCAACGGTGCCGACCTGGTGGCATTTGGCAAAAGTTTCCTGGCCAACCCCGACCTCACCCGTCGCCTGCGCGAAGGCGCACCCCTGAACGAAGGCAACCGCGCGACGTTTTATGGTGGAGGGGCGGCGGGGTATACCGATTACCCGTTTTTGGCGGCTTGAAGGCATAGCTGGCGATTTTGAGACCGTCAGCCTGAACCCCCGCAGCGCCCCTGACGCTCAACTGTCGCAGGCCCTTCGGGCGACCATCTGCAGTACTCCCGCTCAGGGCCGTCGCGCAAACTCGCTTCGCTCAAACATGCGCGACTCTGTCGGTCTGCTGCGCGGCCCCCAGACCCTGACCGCTCCGTGCTTCGAGGCTGCGACAGACGCGCGTCGGGGGCGCTGCGGGGGTTCGGGCTATAGATTAAGCTTTGCGCTGCAGCAGGTGCGATGCCAGACTGCATAGCCGGTGACGGGATTGCAGAATTCGATCTTGGAATAGTCACTAATACTCGGCGACTTGAATGTTGCCCCCCAACTTATGGCGCTAGCCAAATCTGCGGCTGGGACATAAGCCGAGAAATTACGGTGTTCGACATTTGGTACCGAAGGACAACAATGAACTGGAAAGATGCTGTCAGATATGCAATCGTAAGATACGCCGCTCGTCATCACACGGTACAAATCGATCGATCAACTTTTATTGCTGAAGAGCAGCAAGATCTCGTCGCATTAACTGGGACGGCAGGTAGGACACCTGGGCAAACCATTAGCAGGATATTCCAGGAGCTAAGGGACGAAGGCTTCCTTTTTTTTGCGCGGTCAGGGCGCTATGTACTGAATTCCAAACCACTTGATGCCGTAAAGGAGGATGCGGGGAATGATGTTCTTGACAATGCCGTCCGCAAAGGTCAACTGATTCTCAATGATGTTGAAGTTACAGATGCGGAGGGGCAACGCAGATTGCGAAGGGGCGTTTCAGCTCTGCGAAAAGCGGCCCTCTTGAATTTCGGCCACGCGTGCGCATTGTGTGATATCGGCGAGTCCAACCTACTTGTCGCTAGTCACGTGGCCCGGTGGGCAGACAGGCCGGAAGCGCGCGGGCAACTGAGAAATGTCATTTGCTTTTGCCGCTTTCACGACAGCCTGTTTGAACATGGTTACTTCGCCCTATCAGATGAATTCATTCTGCTTAGGAAACGCGACATTAGAAGTCGCGCCATTGCAACATGGCTAGACACTTGCACAGGCCCTTTCAAGGTCCCTAGCGTAGCTCCCGCGCCAGAGTACCTGTATGAGCATCGTCACAGGGTCGGACTATCGCAATGAATCTGGGGGCATTTTCAAACTACACCTCAACTTGTAGCTGTCAAATCGCCATTTTTCATTGAGAGCAGCGGCTGTGAATTGGGCTCTTGCGTTGGCCGGCAAATCGCCCTCGAAGTCGCTACAAATACAAAATTCCGATTTGAAAAAACTGTCTACAACAACGTACCCACCACCCGTAGGCACGACAACAAATCGAAGTGAAGCCATACGATTTATAAACGTGGAAATGTCCGATGCCGCTTTTTGTTGAAGTAAACAACTTTTAAGAAACGTGCGGATCGGTAGCAACTTTCATTGCCAAAAAAGGTAACTATCAAAGCTAAAGTTTGAGTGTATCTAGGGTGCGAGTATGTGCTCAAAAATGGTTTTTCTTTTTGACTGTCAAGAGCTCCATGGTCAGCAAAAACACCTTCTGTCTCTGGTACGACGGCACTGACCTGCCCCCAGGCCGACGGCTTAACCAGCAGTTCCCAAATCAGTAAAGTTATTAATCTTCACCACCCCATCTGGAAACCGGGCAATGATGTCAAGTTCGCCGCCCAGCGCTTGGATATGGCTGCGCAACGTCGACAAGTACATGTCTGTGCGTTTTTCAATTTTCGCAATGGAAGGCTGCTCAACAAGTTTGGCTTCGGCGCGCTCCTGCGCAGCGGGGCTCAGCTTCGAGCGCAGCTCAGAGAATTTCTTGGCCATCATTTTTTTCCTTCCGGCAAGCTGTGCCACCATTCGCCAAACTCATCGGTGTATTCAACTTCCCAGATCATGACGGAAATATAACCCCCGTGGAATATTCCATCAAGGGAATAAACAGCGCTCGGTCGCAGATACACGGCAGCGTTACGGCATGTCATTGATGCGCGCGGCGGGCAAGGTATACCGATTTCCCCATTCAGCCACTTGAATTTTCAAGGCGCAGCGGCTATCCTGCTCCCCATTTCATTCCCCCTATGACAGCAGCTCTTATTTCGGCCTTGATCTGCACGGTAGCCTTGCTGGTGGTTACCGCGTACGCCATCATGGGTTCAGCCCCGCAACTGGTGCTGATCGTTTGGAGCCTCACCACCTTGTCGTTGAAATGAGCGCCCTGCGCCAAGCGGTGGCAGCCGACCTGCCGCAGATGTGGGAGGTTCGTTATTCGGTAGCTGAAAACACACTCACGCCGGGGCGAATCATCGATTCGGAGTTTCTGCAGGCCATCGAAACCACCGGCCGCGGCTGGGTGATTGAGACCGATGGGCAGATTCAGGCTTTCGCCGTTGGCAACGCACTCACCGGCAACGTCTGGGCCTTGTTCGTTCGGCCCCAGGCGCAGGGCCGGGGCTACGGCAGCCGCCTGCACACCGCCATGCTGGAATGGTTTCATACGCAAAAGGTGGAATTGCTGTGGCTTTCCACCGGCACCCACACCCAGGCCAGAAAGTTCTATGAAAAGCACGGCTGGCAATGTGTTGGGCCGTATGGTGACGATGAGGTCCGGTACGAGCGGCCAAACCCGGCCTGAGAGAAACCGGACTCACTTCATCATTAAGGATGTCGCTGATGACGCCCGACTTACTCAGCAGAAGCCAGTTTCAATTCAAACCAAAACACGCTCCCCACCCCGACAGCGCTCTCCGCACCGATGGCACCACCCATCAATTCAACAAGGCGTCTGCTCATCACCAGGCCGATCCCCGTCCCCTGCCCGGGACCGGCCTCCCTGCCAAGGCGGTTGAAGGGTTGGAACAACTGCGCGAGCTGCTCCGGTGAAAGCCCTTCGCCTGTGTCCCGCACGCTGATGCGAATCGCATCCGGGGAACACAACGCACACTCCACAGTAACCGCGCCCTGCGCCTTGTTGTACTTGATGGCGTTGGACAGGAGATTGATCATCACCTGTTTGAGCCGGGTATGATCGGCCTGCACAGTGACGGGGAGCATAAACGCGGGAATCGTCATGGTGATTGCGCGCTCGCTGGCCTGCGCCTCCATCATCGCCCGGCATTCGAGCATGACTTCGGCAAGCGAGACGGGCACTTGTGTCACGGACATGTTGCCCGACTCAATTTTCGCAAGGTCGAGCAGATCGTTGATCAGGTCTAGCAAGTACCAGCCGGCTT
>JANOVW010000321.1:0-3231 GCA_031417575.1 Rhodoferax sp.
GGTGGATGCTTTTGTGCCCCAAATGCTCAACTATGAATCCGTTGGCGGGGTGAACTTCAAGAAAGGTTGTTACCCTGGCCAGGAAGTAGTGGCGCGCAGCCAGTTTCGGGGCACGTTGAAGCGGCGTGCCTATATCGTGCATGGCGATTCAGCCATGTCTGCAGGCGATCTGCTGTTTGGCCCGCTCGACGCCGAACAAGCCTGCGGCAGCGTGGTCCAGGCCGCCCCGGCCCCACACGGCGGCTTTGATGCCGTGGTGTCCATGCAGGTGGTAGCCGCCCAAACTGGCAAGTTAACCCTGGGTTCCCCTGCGGGTGGGGCACTGCAAATTTTGCCTTTGCCGTATGCGCTGCTGGAGGATATTTAAGCGGCCGGGTCACGGCTTCCGTGGCTACGGCGACCGGAACCTCAGGAATGATCGAAATTTGTCAACTTTTTTATTAATTTAAATAATAAATGTACTTATTTAATGCCAATTTATTATTAATTTAATAGCTTATAGTTCAATTAATACGTTAGCAATATTTCATTTTTTTAGTTTTTATATATTAAAAATAGATATTTTTCCAGTTTATTCATTGATCTAAGCTTCAAACCAACGACTTGACCATTTCAATGTGGTCAATTCCGGCTTCGGCAAATACATCGCCCTGAGCCGTAAAACCCAGGCGCTGGTAAAAACCTTCTGCACTGCGTTGCGCATGCAGCAACACCTGCGCATCCCCACGCTGGCGGGCTGCCTCCATCAGCGTTTGCAACACTTCGCGCCCCAACCCGTTGCCCCGTAAAACGCGGTCGACTGCCATGCGGCCAATGCGGGCGGTGGGCAGGCCGCGAGCATCGGGCTGGCTGAGCAACAGTCGCCCTGTGGCAACCGGTAAGCCCAGCCGGTTAAAGGCCACGGCATGCAGGCTCACGGCATCGTCGTCGTCCCACTCCATCTCTTTGGGTATGGCCTGCTCTTCAATAAAAACCTGGGCGCGCAACTGCCGCGCAGGGGCTGCCATGTCTGACCAATTGCCGGTTTTCACCGGGGCCATGTTGTCGCCTGCTTCAAATGCGGCAAACCAGTCGCGCAGCACCTGGGGCACCGGCCGCGAGGTTTGGCTGACCGGATCCGCAAAGACATAAAGCAACTCACCGCTGATCAAATGCGCATCGCCCCTGAAAATCTCGCACTGGAACTGCATGGATGAATTGCCCACGCGGGCGCAGCGAATACAAACCTCCAACATGTCGTCATACCGGGCCGAGGCGTGGTATTCCACCGTGGCCTTTTTGACAAACAAATCACCTTTCAAATCCGTCAAAATCGTCTCATACGGCAAGGCCAATGCGCGCCAGTAGTCAGCCACCGCGGTGTCAAAGTACATCAAATAGTGGCCGTTGAAAACGATCTTCTGCATGTCGACCTCGGCCCAACGCACCCGCAGCCGATGGCGAAATCGGAAATCCTGGGCGGTGAGTTTTGCGGGCATGGGCGCGCGGGGCGGGCCGGAATGGCTGGTGGTCATAGAACTCTGGGCAACAAAAAGACTCGGACAACCGTCCATTGGGAATTGAAACTTCAATGGGCACTCCACAAGTGCCCGCATCAGGATTATTCACCATGCCCACCCTCCTCCAAAACCTTCGTGGCTGGGCGCAGCAGCGCCGGGAAACCCTCGGCTTGGTTGCCGCGCTGCTGGTGGCCGTGGCTGGCGCTGTGATGATGGCGCGACAGGCTGCGCAAGCCCCTGTGCACGCAGCTGTCGCCGTGCCAGCGCCGTCTGAACAGGTCGTTGCGCTGGCTGGCGCGGTAAACCACCCTGCGCAAGCGACGGCCACCTTTGCCGGGGGGTGTTTTTGGGGTGTGCAGGCAGTGTTCCAGCACACACAAGGCGTGTTGAATGCGGTTTCGGGTTACGCCGGTGGTGCGGCAAACACGGCCAGCTACCGCCAGGTGAGCGGGGGCCAAACCGGCCACGCCGAAACGGTGCAGATCACGTATGACCCAAGCCAGATCAGTTACGCGCAGTTGCTGCACATTTTCTTTTCAGTGGCGTACGACCCCACCGAAATCAACCGCCAAGGGCCCGATGTCGGCTCCGAGTACCGCAGCGTGGTGTTTTTTGAATCAGAGGCCCAGCGCAATGTGGCCCAGGCTTACATGGCCCAAATCAATGCCGCCCAAGTGTTCAAGCGGCCGCTCGCCACAGAGTTGAAAGCCCTCTCGGGCCAGACCGCCTTTCATGCTGCCGAAGCCCATCACCAAAATTACGCCGTTCGCAACCCCGAAGCGCCCTACATCGTGGCCTTTGATGCGCCCAAAATCACCACCTTGCAAAAAGTGTTTCCGACGCTGTTTCGCCAACAGCCGGTGCTTGCGGCGGGTTTTTGAGCCGCCTGAAATTCATGCGCCTTCAATCTTGGCGGTCTGCATCATCTTGCGCCAAACCGGCAGTTCGGCCTGGATCTGGGCGGCAAAGGCTTCAGCGGATTTGGGCAGTGGCGCAGCCGAGTTTTGTTTTTGCTCAAACAGGGCAATCGTTTCAGGCAGCGTCAACCAGCGGTTGAGCAAGGTATTGATCCGAACTACCAATTCGGTCGGCATGGAGGCCGGGCCAAACAGGCCATACCAAGGCACAAACCCCACCGGAAAACCTTGTTCACCCAAAGTGGCCACATCCGGCAATTGGGGCAATCGCTTGTTTGACAACGCCGCAATGCCGCGGATCCGGCCGGCCTTGATGAGCTGAACCGGTGTGCCTGAATCAATGGTGGAGACTTGCAACACGCCAGAAACCACATCCGGTGCAATGGCCGCCACGGTTTTATAGGGCACATGGTTGAGCGTGATACCCACCTGCGCCTTGAGCGTTTCCATCACCAAATGGCCCCCCGAGCCCACCCCCCACGAGCCATAGTTGATGCCGGCACTTTGGCCTTTCGCATAGGCAATCAACTCTTTGAGGTTGGTGACCGGCAAACTGGCATTTACCACCAGCAGATTGCCGCCATCGCCGCCAACCAGCCCAATCGGTTTCAGGTCGGTCATGGTGTCGTGAGAAAGCTTGGCGTTCATCGCCTTATTGCCCACGATGCCGGCGGCGTAGGAAATCAGCAGGTTATAGCCGTCGCCGGGCTGGCGCACCACTTGTTCATGGGCAATCACGCCATTGGCACCGGGTTTGTTGTCGACCACCATGGGTTGGCCGAGCTCCTTGCCCATCCAATCCGCCATCGGGCGAG
>JANOVW010000322.1:0-2059 GCA_031417575.1 Rhodoferax sp.
CCACAGAAGTCCAACGCAGGCTTCGCGATGCCTGGTAAGCGCTATTTGCTGGACACCAACAAAAAAACCGAGCCATCAAACTTCCCGATGCCATCGTTATGGCCAGCGCAGCCATTCACGATGCAACTGTCATAACCAATGATGCCGTGCTGCTCAAACTCGGAGCCATTGAGTCGGGCTACCCTAGCCTTTCATTTTGAAATCGCGCCGCGGCTGTTTCGCGTTTGGGGTTGGGTTGGGCCTGTATCGATTGGCGCTATCGACGCTGACACGGGTGGGTTTCGCCACCTAAATCATGCTGCCCGCCGGTTTTTGCAACGATTTGGCGTTTGACGGCGGTGGCAACAACCTGTTTGTCACCAGCAACCGCCTGACTGCTGGCACCGAGGCCATTTACAAACTCACCGCGCTACAAGTGGCCAGCGGCAGCGCCGTTGCCGCCGACTGGGCCACCTGGTACACCCCGCCAGCGGGCTTCAAGCTCAACGGCCTCAGTTACGACAGCCTCAGCAACCGCCTGTTGTGGGCCGACGTGAGCACCCCTGCTACTGGCAACACCAAAATCCAAGCCAGCCCCACCGGCGGCGCTGTACACAATCTGGTGACATTGCTCAGCGGCCTCTCGGTAGAGGTAGACGGCCTGCAGGTCAACACGAAGGGCAACCTGATCGTGGTGGATGCCACCAGCGGTGCCAAACTCATCAACCTGGCCACCGGCGTGCCGGGCACGGTAACCAACCTGACCGACGGCGCGGCTTGCCGCACCTCGGTGGCTCTGTACCAGCTGGACGCGTGGTGTAGCGATTCCACCGGGCGCGTGATATTGGTGGCGGGGGCGGCGGGGTTGTGAGCCAAGCTATATCCACAAATGCTCCAGAGAGTCTGCTGAAGAATTGGACAAACACAACCCATTCCGACGCAAAAATGTACGAAATGAACGTGAGGTCTCTGTGAAGAAAATCTTGCTGATTATTTTTTTCCTTGCTTCTATAGGAGTTTCCAGCGCACAAACTTCAGTGGTGGGACAGCCGATGGTGGTTCCCGACAACCCCCAAGTCCGCTGGTTCCCTATCTATGCCCGTTTTGCACCTGACGGCAGTTGGCTTGTGGTCAACATGTGCAGTTTTTACAATCCGCTTTATTGCCGCTTGGTGCGCTGGGAGCCCAAAGGCGAATCGCAGGCGCTGGAAGATGGCACGCCCAGTACCGGCAAATGGAGCCTGATTGCCGGCCAGCAGCCAGACAAAAGTTACATCTGGCCCAGCGTGTCTTGGGATGGCAAAAAACTGGCCTACGTGGTGGCCAATTGCCCTGCCAAAGCGCCCCAACCTGCGGTACCGCGCCCCACAGGCGACCCTGTGGAGCCACCTCACCCGCACAACAAGCTGGACTGTGCATTTCACAATGGGCAGCCTGCCAAAAGTGATTCCACCTCCGACCTGCGCCTAGGCCAGCAAATCGCGCCTATCTACAGCGCTGCAAGGCCAGCTTGGCGCCCTGATGATCAAGCCATTTTGTATTGGCGAACCGTGAGCGCCGTCACTTTGGCCAGCGGTCTAACGAGTGGTTTGAGGGATGTGTACGAATTCGATTTCGGCACGCTGGCTGAAACTCAAAAGTTTGATCTATTTGCCACTCGAATCATGTGGGACGGAGAAAGCCACGGGCCTTTTTACTCGCCAGACAGCAAAAGTTTTGCCTTGTGCGGGCGCGGGTCGAACCTTGCAGAACGGCTTGGTTTATTTCCTTCAGTCCAATGCGTGAAGGTGAATAGCCAGAATCCAAAGGATTTTGAAGGTATCAACGCACGCAGCCGCGCAGCCACTTTCATCAGCATATTTGATGACTGGAACGGGACGCACTGGGTTGGCACTGGTGAGCAAGTGCGTTTGGTTGACAAAGTCAGCTTTGAAATTCAAGAGCAATTGTTTGATACCCGATTACCCACGGGTTTTCGCAGCAACTTTTCACCGACCCACGTGGCAGTCTCCAAAACGAAGGATGCTGTATTTATTAATGCCACTCTCTTTGGTGCGCAACTTCCCAACCGCAAATGGGA
>JANOVW010000323.1:0-11181 GCA_031417575.1 Rhodoferax sp.
CAAAAAACGGCCCCCCAAAAATGCCACGGCAACCAAACCCAGCGCTGCACCCGCCAGTTTTATTTTGGTTGCCTTGCTCATGGTGGCGCTGCCGTCCTTGAGGCCATATTCCTCCTCAAGTTCTGCGCGAATCTCATCGCGAACCTTTTTTTCCATCGCTTCTTGCTGCTTTTTCAGGTCGCCTTTTTGCTCGATATCCTGACGCATTTCCATTTTGCGTTTTTCCTGCTCGAGCAGTTTTTTGCGCAGCAGCATTTCGGGGGTTACTTTGTCTACAAAGACGCCGCAATTGGGACATTGACGGTTTTCCGGGAGCAAAACGCGCACATCACAGTTCGGGCAGGGCACTTTGCCATCAGATGCCATGACGGTTTTCTTTTGCAAGGCAAGTACCGCGCTGAGCGTGACCTTGAGACCTGCCTGCGTGAAGTCATCGCGGGCCTTGAAGGCTCGTTCTTGTGGAATGTCTGCGCCGATACGGGCATTGGGGCCACTGCGCAACACCTTGACCAATGCATCTACCCTGGCCTCCTGGATACCCACCACTTCAATCGCAGTTTGTCGAAACTGCTCCAGCGTGATGCCTTTCTGGAGTTCGACTGTGATGTCGTACTTGACGACGTCGATTTCTTCTTCTTGCGCAGGTGCAGCTGGCTCAGACATTTAGGAAAACTCCATTGAGGGGGTATACAAATGATAGTGCATGGTGTCGATGCACCTTGACGCGGCGGGTCGATTCCCGAGCGCTAGGTCAGTGCCAGTTCGCTTCAACTTATGGCAATGGCATTCGATCCGTTCTACGCATCGTTTGAGGTGGCGTTCGCAACGGGACATAGGGCGCTTCAACAAGCTGAGACAGCTTCGATATTGATGAAATTAAATTCTATTAACTCAATACAGTATAAAAAAAGGAAAAATGTACACATGGAAAATGCACTATAAGCTATTTTAAATATAACAAAAAATGTTAAAAATAGAATGAATTAAAACAAAATAGAAAAAGTCACGCCAATTCTGCAATCATTTCAATTTCTACACAGGCACCCAGGGGAATTTGAGTCACGCCAAAAGCGCTTCTGGCATGCGCGCCTTTGCCGCCAAACACGTCTGCAATCAACTGGCTGGCCCCATTGGTGACCAGGTGTTGCTCTGTGAAATCTGGCGTTGAATTGACCAACGACATCAATTTGACAATTCGCGTCACGCGATTCAGGTCGCCCACGGCGGCGTGCAAAGTTCCGAGCAGTTCAACGGCAATTGATCGCGCAGCAGCTTGGCCTTCGGCGGTCGTCATGGATGCGCCCAGTTTGCCAACCCATGGCTTTCCATCGCGGCGGGCGATGTGCCCGCTCAAGAACACCAAATTACCGGTTTGCACAAAGGGCACGTAGGCGGCGGCTGGCGTTGAGACGGGGGGTAGCGTGATGCCTTGAAGTGCCAAAGCAGCGTAAATGTCGGTGGCTTTGCGGGGGATGTTTTCAGAACTTGAGCTCACGGTGTTTCCTTCAATGTTGTGGTGGATGTGCAGGTCACAGATGGTAATCAATGCGCGAGACGGTTTTTTGGGTGGCGATTTGGCGGTCTCGAAAAGACCTGGATTCAGTTGGCAAGCAGGGTGCGATACTGGCATTTTCTGCATGCCAGTCAAGAGGTTTCGCCATGTTGGACACCCCCTTTCGTTCTGCCGTAGACCTTGTACGCGAAATTAAATCCAGGCGTATCTCGTCCCGCGATTTGTTGGAAATTTATTTGGCACGGGTTGACCGGCTCAACCCATCCATTAACGCCGTGGTGGTTGAACGGCGGGAGCAAGCCCGCCAACAGGCCGATGCGGCTGACGCTGCCTTGCGCAAGGGGGACGATTGGGGCCCATTGCATGGCTTGCCGATGACCGTGAAAGAGTCTTACAACATAGCGGGTTTGCCCACTACGTTTGGTTTGCCTGCGATGAAAGACAACCTCGCCGCTGCTGATGCCATGAGTGTGAGCAGCCTTACCCAAGCCGGTGCCATTGTGTTTGGAAAAACCAATGTGCCGGTTGATCTGGCCGATTTTCAGAGTTACAACCCGATTTACGGCACGACCAACAACCCATGGGATGTATCCCGCACACCGGGCGGTTCTTCGGGCGGGTCGGCGGCAGCGTTGGCTGCGGGATTGACCGGCCTGGAGATAGGCAGCGATATTGGCGGGTCAATCCGCAACCCGGCCCATTTTTGCGGCGTTTTTGGCCACAAGCCTACCTGGGGCTTGGTGTCCCCGCGCGGTCACAGCCTGGGTGATGCCCGCACACCCAATGACATCGCCGTGGTCGGCCCGTTGGCCCGCTCAGCAGCCGATCTGGAACTGGCCATGCGCCTGGTGTCGGGGCCTGACGAACTGGAAGCCTCTGGCATAACGATGGTGCTGAACAGCCTGGACAAGCCCGTTAGCAGCCTGCGGGTGGCCGTGTGGCACACCGATCCTTTGTGTCCCTCATCAGGTGATGTGGCGGACCGGGTTGAAGCTGTTGCCCAGGCGCTGGCAAAGGCCGGCTCGGCGATCGATGCCCAGGCCCGCCCCGCGTTTACTGCCGCGCACAGCTACGCGGTATTTCGGGGCCTGTTGCGCCCGGCGATGAGTGCGCGTGCACCGCAAGCGGTCTTTGACAAACTGGCAGAACGGGCCAAAGCCCTGGCACCCACAGATACCGGTGAGCGCGCCCAAATGCTGCGTGACCAAACCTTGAGCGTGCACGACTGGACGACGCTGAATGAGGCCCGGGCCCGGCTACGGGCGGCCTGGCACGCGTTCTTCAAAGACCATGATTTTTTGATCACACCCATCATGCCTACCAGTGCCTTTGCGCACGACCACAGCAATTTTGGTGGCCGCACTGTGGTTGTAGACGGTGCGGCCGTGCCGTATTTCAACCAGATGTTCTGGGCCGGATTGGCGGGCGTGTCGCTGTTGCCTGCCACCATCATCCCCACCGGGCCAGATCGCCATGGTTTGCCGATTGGCGTACAAATCATCGGCCCCCTGTATGGTGATTTGAAGACGATTCAACTGGCCCAGTTCTTGGAGCGGCAGGGCTTTGCGTTTCAGGTGCCGCCTGGTTTAACGTGAGGTTTCTTGATGCACGGCTGATCTTTCCCGTGCTGTTGGCTTGGGTGCTGGGCACCAGCTTGCAATTGCAGCAGGCCGAATTGTTTGATGGCGTTATCTACTGGTTCTTGGCGGTAGCCGGTGCCACCGTCCTGGTAGGGTTGCGTTGGAAAAACCAGGGGTTATGGGTCAAAGGGCTGATCGTATCGTTTGCGGCCGCCGCATTGGCCTTCAGCACCACTGGTTTGCGATCCTTGCATTACCTGCAAACCGCCCTGCCAGCAGTTCTGGAAGGGCAAGACCTGGTGGTTACCGGTGTTGTGGCCAGTATGGTGCAGCGCAGCGAGGCGGGTCTGCGGTTTCGCTTCGATGTTGAATCTGCCTCGCATCAGGGCCAGCCGGTGCAATTGCCCGCCCGGCTGTACCTGTCTTGGTATGCCGGGCCAGTGGCTCCGGCTGCCCCGGTAGCCGGAATGCCCGCCGCTGGCGCCCTGACGCCAGGCATTGACTTGCAGCGCTCACCTGCAGACCTCGCAGCGGCAGAGCGCTGGCAACTGGCGGTGCGGCTCAAAGCCCCCCATGGAGGCAGCAACCCCCATGGGTTTGACTACGAGCTGTGGCTGTGGGAGCAGGGCCTGCAAGCCACCGGTTACGTGCGCGCCGGGCCGCGCGATGCACCGGCGCAGCGCCTGGCCCTGACGTGGCAGCACCCGGTTGAGCGACTGCGCCAAAGCGTGCGGGATGCCGTATTTGAACGTGTGGCTGATCGCAAGCTGGCGGGCGTGATTGCGGCCCTGGTGGTGGGCGACCAGGCGGCTATTGAGCGGGCAGATTGGGATGTTTTTCGCGCCACGGGGGTTGCCCATCTGATGAGTATTTCGGGCCTTCACATCACCTTGTTTGCCTGGGTGGCGGCGCTGGTTGTCGGTGTGTTGTGGCGGCGCTCCAGTCGCCTGTGCCTGGCAATTCCTGCTTCTCACGCAGCTTTGCTGGGCGGCATTCTCTTGGCTGGTGCGTATGCAGTGTTCAGCGGTTGGGGTGTGCCCGCACAACGCACGATCTTGATGCTGGCGAGTGTGGGCCTGCTGCGCTGGCTGGGTAAGCAATGGCCCTGGCCTTGGGTCTGGATGCTCGCGTGCACCGCTGTGGTTGCTGCTGACCCGTGGGCCCTTTTGCAAGCCGGGTTTTGGCTGAGTTTTGTCGCGGTGGGGCTTTTGTTCGCGACCGATACCGGTCCATCCAGACCGCTTGCCGATCCGCTGGATGCCGTCGCCCCAACGGGCACCATCGGTCCGCTGGTTAAAGCGGGTCGGTACGTCCGCTCGATGTGGCGCGAGCAATGGGTGATGACGACCGCGCTTGCGCCCCTGACCCTGCTTTTGTTCGGGCAAGTGTCGTTGGTGGGCCTGGCGGCCAATGTACTGGCCATTCCCTGGGTAACGCTGGTGGTGACCCCACTGGCCATGGCCGGCGCGCTGGTGCCTTCATTGTGGGAGCTGGCCGCCTACTGCATTCAGGGCATGACGCAGGTGTTGAGCTGGTTTGCCACCTGGCCATTGGCGACGATTTCAGTACCGCAGGCGCCGCTGTGGGCAGGCGCCGCTGGAGTGTTGGGCGGTGCGCTGCTGGTGTTTCCGTCGCCCTGGCATCTGCGTTTATTGGGTTTGCCGTTGCTGATGCCGGTGGTTTTTTGGCAAACGCCCAGGCCTGCGCCAGGGCAATTTGAATTGTTGGTAGCTGACGTTGGCCAGGGCAATGCCGTGCTGGTGCGCACTGCCCGGCACGCGCTGGTGTACGACAGCGGCCCGCACTTTAGCCGCGAAAGTGATGCAGGCCAGCGCGTCGTGGTGCCGCTGTTGCGCGCCCTGGACGTGAAGGTCGACACCCTGGTGTTGAGCCATCGCGATTCTGATCACACCGGCGGCGCCGCTGCCATTTTGGCCATGCAGCCCGCCGCCACGCTGATCAGCTCAATAGAAGATTCGCACGAACTCCAAAACCTGCGTACGGCCACCCGGTGTGCGGCAGGGCAGCGTTGGTCTTGGGACGGCGTTGGATTCGAGTTTTTGCACCCCGTGGTTGACGATTACCAGGCTGCCGTCAAAAGCAATGGCATGAGCTGTGTGCTGCGTATCAGTGGCAGCGCCAGCAGCAGCAACGACAACAGGCAACCAACGGCGCTGTTGGCTGGCGACATTGAACTGGCCCAGGAAAACCGCCTGGTGGCAGACATTGCCAGCCGCGAAAAACTCAGGGCCGATGTGCTGTTGGTGCCGCATCACGGCAGCAAAACATCCAGCTCCGCGCCGTTTCTGGATGCTGTTCAGGCGCGTATCGCGCTGGTGCAAAGTGGTTATCGCAACCGGTTTGGCCACCCGGCGGCACCCGTAACGGCACGTTACCAGGAGCGGGGCATTCGGCTCTACACCTCACCACGCTGTGGGGCAGCTACTTGGCAAAGCAATGCGCCTGACCAGGTGATTTGTGAGCGGGAAAAGCGCTTGCGATATTGGCACCACCGGGTGCCTTGAGGGCATTTCCATAAATCCAATTTTGGGACGCATTGCGTCGTTGCAAATCCTCGCCATACTGAAGTATGTCTGTGGCACAACTTGACGTTCAGGGCTCGCACTGCATCCCCAGAATTGAATTTCTGGAAATGCCTGTGAGTAAGTCACTATCGGGTCGAAGCACGTTCGACTGCTATCGCCACTTCGCGCCCCAGTTCAATCACCGACATCGCGTAGTAGCTGCTCCAGTTGTAGCGGGTGATGGCGTAGAAGTTGTCGGTACCCGCCACGTAGGTGGGTGTCGCACCGGCGTTTTGCAATTCGATCAGCGCCAGCGGCCCTTTGTGCGCCAGGGCGGCGCCCTCCAGCACGGCCCCTTTGGCGGTGAAGCTGGCCACGCTGAAGGTCGGCAGGATGTCGGGGGCCATCAGGGCTTCCATGTCCAGCTTGCCTGCATCAAAACTCACCGGGTAATGTGTTGGCATGCCGGGCTGCCAATTGAAGGCCTTGAAGTAATTGGCCACAGAACCAATCACATCGACCGGGTTGGTGAAGAGGTCGATCTTGCCGTCGCCATCAAAATCAATCGCGTATTTGACCCAACTGGAGGGCATGAATTGGGGCAGGCCCATGGCCCCCGCAAAGCTGCCCTTGAGCGCCAGCGGGTCCAGCCCGGCGCGGCTGGTCAGGCTTAAAAACTGCTCCAGTTCACCTTCAAAAAAGGCTTGGCGC
The DNA here is from genome assembly GCA_031417575.1 of Rhodoferax sp. Classification (GTDB taxonomy): domain Bacteria; phylum Pseudomonadota; class Gammaproteobacteria; order Burkholderiales; family Burkholderiaceae_C; genus JANYCG01. Next base: position 6,330 of record JANOVW010000323.1, read on the forward strand.
TCCTTGGCGCGTGGGTGGGAAGGGGGGAAATCGAAGGTCAGGGTAGCCAGTGCGTCCATCACGCGAAATGTGCCAACCTGCTGGCCATAAATGGTTTCTACGCCAATGATGCCGACGATGACCTCTGCGGGCACGCCGTATTCACGTGCGGCCCGCTCCAGTGCCTCACGATGGGTTTGCCAGAACTTCACGCCGGCTTGTATGCGCACCGGGTCGATGAACCGGCTGCGGTAAATGCGCCAGTTTTTCACCGTGCCAACTGGCGGTGGCGAGATGTATTTGGTAATGATGGGCAGGTAGCGAGCCTCGCCAACCGCTTGCCGAACCCAGGCTGGGTCCAGATCGCGGCGTTGGGCCATGTCGTCGGCCCACTGCATCGCTTGCCCCCGTTTTGAATAGGCGGTACCGTTGGCACCTGGCGTTGGTTTGGGGCCCTGCGGTTTGACTGTGGCTGGGGTAGGTTTGGATTTTTTACCTGATTTATCTATTTTTACATTTTTTCTTGAATTTTCTTGGGCTACTGTTGTTGTGATAATTGCACAACTAGATACTAATAATATAGCAGTATTAACTAATATATATCTATTAAAATTTTTAAATTCAAATAAAGTTAGAATATTTTGACGAATCATGAAGGTCATTTCAGGGGTGCAGGCCAGGGCAGTTGCTGAAATTGTCGTTGCATTTCTTTGATGGAGAGGGGCTGGGCACCCTCGCGTTGGGGTGCATACCGCAGGGCCTCCATCCGCAATAACCAATCGCGCACAGCCTGCCACTGAAACGCGTGCGGGTTTGGCGGGTTGGCACCGTGGGCAGTCCGGTTGTCCGGCAAGCAGGCGGCCAATGTGCGCGGTGGGCTGTGCGCTGGCGTATCAATGCCCGCCTGTGCCATGCGTTTTTGCGCCCGCTTGAGCAAATGCAGCCAGGGGTCGTGGCGGCGCTTCTCAAGCCAGGTCCACGCGGCACCGACCAGGCTGGCGGCCACGACCAGGCCAATCAGCACATAAAACAGGTCTTCCCAACCGGGCGTTTTGAAGCCCACATCTTTGAGCAAATCGAGTTGCTTGACCTGTGAGTAGTTCAGCACCCACTGGTTCCAGCCGTTGTTCACGGCCTCCCACGTGGCGCGTATCGAGGCCAGCAGCGTTGGGTTAACCGTGCCAAACACGCCGGTCAGCGCCCCCGCCAGCACCCCTTGGGGCGCGGCCAGCCGCTGAAACAAGCCGGTGCGCCCCGGCGCGACGGCAGAGGTGGGGTCGACCCGAATCCAGCCGGTACCGGCAGCCCAAACCTCGGTCCAGGCGTGGGCATCACTTTGGCGCACCACCCAGAAGCCGTCCACCGCGTTGCGTTCCCCGCCCTGGTCACCGGTAACGATACGCGCGGGCACGTCCATGGCGCGCATCAAAATCACGAAGCTGGAGGCAATGTGCTCGCAAAAACCTTCCTTGCGGTCAAACCAGAATTCGTCTGCCGAATGGATGCCAAACACACCGGGGTCGAGCGTGTAGCTATAGCCACCGGTGCGCAAGCGCTCCAGCACAAACGCCACACGTTGGGCAGTGGTTATGCCCTGCAAGCGCGGATCGAGCTGCAATTCGCGCCCGAGTTGAACGGTTCGCGGGTTGGAGCCATCGGGCAAGCGCAGGTATTCAATCAGGCCCGCCTGCATCTGGCTCGGGCCATGGCGAAACTGGGTGTGGCTTTGTGCCTTGTAACGCAGCAAGTCTGTAACGGGCCGCTCTGCAAACCATTGCAAATCAGGCGTCATGAAGGCACCCTGGTTCGCCAACTGGGGTTTGTCCGTGCTGGCTTCGAGCAGAAAAAGCCAATTGCGGTTGTTGGCCTCCAGGGTCACCTCGTAGGCTGTTGCGGGGCCGGTCACTGTCAGGTTGGCGGGCAATTGCAAACGGCCGGGCAAATTGGGGCGGGCTGGCCGCCATTCGCGCCCGTCAAACGTGGAAAGCACCGGCCCCCGGAAATACATGGCAGCAGCGGGCGGCGGCTCTTGCGCAAATTTCACCCGAAAGGCCACGGTTTCATCCAGCGCCAGGCTGGCAATTTGCCCAACCTGCATGGTGGACGACAAACCCGAACGCCCGGCCATGGCATCACTGGGTACACCCCACAAAGGCGCCAGGCGGGGGAACAGTACAAACAGCAAGGCCATCACCGGTGCGCCCAGCAGTGCCATACGCCCGGCCATGCGGGCCGATTGCATCAACGGCGGTTTGCCCACCGGCATATGGGCATTGACCAACGCGGTGAGCAGTCCCAGCAGCGCGACCAGCATGGCGGCTGCCGTGAGCAACGACTGCGAGAAAAAGAAGTTGGTGAGCATGGTGAAAAAGCTCAGAAAAAACACCACAAAGGCGTCGCGCTTGGCCCGCAACTCCAGCGTTTTGAGCGCCAACAGCACCACAATCATGGTGACACCTGCATCCCGCCCCAACAACGTGCGGTGGGTGGCCAGCGTGGCGGCGGCGGTGGCCACAAGCACCAACAGCAGCCACCACTTGGAAGGCAGCGGCCGCGACTGGAACGCCAGGTAACCGCGCCACAGCAGTACCCCGGCTACCAGGGCGCTGCACCAAACTGGCAGGTGCGAAACCTGCGGCAACACCACCCACAGGATCACCGCCAACAAAAACAGCGTGTCGCGCGCGTCACGGGGCAAAGAGGCGAGGGTTTTCAACATTTAATACAGCGCCAAAGCTTCGAGGCATTGCTTTTTATGGGCTTCGCCATGTCCGGGGGCAATTTGCAGCCCATTGAGCCGCAGGCCGTAATCCTGCCCCGATTTGTCTGCCGCCAACACCCAGGCGCATAGGCGCGCCAGTTTTTGCTCGGTGCCACTGATGCCACATTGCGCAAAATCAAGCCACAGCTCCATGCGTTGCACCTGCTGGGTGTCGCGGCTAACCATTTCTCCGGCCTTGGCTACCTTTTTCCATACCACCATCTTCAGCGGATCGCCGCGCCGGTAAGCCCGCACGCCGTCGTATTCACCCGTGCTCACACTTTGCGCCGAGGCAGCACCGCCTGATTTGGGTTCGCCCAGTGGCAAGGGCGGCGCAAAACTTTCAGGCGCCGGATACACCAGCACCCGGCTGGCTGGTCGCCACACCGTCCAGACCCGAAACGTGCCCAGCGGAAACCGCGTTTCTGCCGTGAGCGGCGGTATCAGTTGCAAGCCGCGTTGTTGGGGTGAAAAGGCCACATGCACGGTGCTGGTGCCTTGGGCGGGCACATCGCTCCAGACCCACTGGTCTCCTTCCAAAAACGCCATGCCAATGCCAAACCGCACCGCGTTGCGTTCGTTCACCAAATTCACGCCGACCGTAGCGGGCGTATGGGCAAAGTGCGCCCCTGGCGGCACCAGGTTCATCGTTAACCCGCGTAACGTGCCATGGCAAATGTGCATGCCCACAATCGCGCTGCCGGCCAGCAAAAAGGTGAGCAGATAACCCAGGTTGAGCTGGTAGTTGATGGAAGCCACCAGCAGCACAAGCAGCGTTGCCGCCAGCGTGAAGCCAGGCCGCGTGGGCAGGATGTAAACATTGCGCTGGTTCAGCGTCAGGCTGTCCTTGAGCGGCAATTTGGCCTGCCACCAGCGCTGAAACCGGTAACGCACCCAAGCCACCGGGTGCCACCAAGCTGGGCTGGTCGATGGCCCGGGCCCGATTGGTGCAGACGTAAGGGTGCTAGCCACGGTGCGTATTGCGAAAGCTGTTCTAAATTTTTTTTGAAGCGCCTAGGCTATGGCCAAGGCTATGGCAACGGCACCGCCTCAAGCATGGCGCGAACCTGCTCAACGGCACCACGCCCCGCGCCGCCCGAGGGCAACAACCGGTGCGCAATGGTCTGCGGCAAGATGGTTTGCACGTCATCGGGTGCCACGTAATCGCGCCCACTGAGCAGCGCCTGCGCTTTGGCCGCGCGTATCACGGCAATGCCTGCGCGGGGCGAAAGGCCCTGCAAAAACCATTTGCCGTTGCGGCTGGCGGCGATCAGGTCTTGCACGTAATCCAGCAAGGGGCCCGCGGCATGAACTGCCAGCACTTGCTGCTGCAAGGCGGCCATCTCCGTGCCTGTGAGCAAACTGGGCAATTGCGTCACCAGGTCGCGTCGGTCCTGGCCCGACAGCAGGCTGCGCTCGGCGGCGCGATCGGGGTAGCCCAATGAAATGCGCATCAAAAAACGGTCCAGTTGCGACTCAGGCAAGGCATAGGTGCCCAGTTGGTCGTGCGGGTTTTGCGTGGCAATTACAAAAAAGGGCGAGGGCAGGGCGCGGGTTTCGCCTTCGACGCTCACCTGCTTTTCTTCCATCGCTTCGAGCAGGGCGCTTTGTGTTTTGGGGCTGGCCCGGTTGATCTCGTCGGCCAGCAGCACCTGCGCAAAAATCGGCCCTGGGTGAAAAACAAACGCCTCTTTGCCGCGTTCGTAAATCGAAACCCCGGCCAGATCGCTGGGCATCAGGTCTGAGGTGAACTGCACGCGGGAGAATTGCAGGCCAAAAGTCTTGGCCAGTGCATGGGCCAAGGTGGTTTTGCCGACGCCGGGTACGTCTTCGATCAACAGGTGGCCACCGGCCAGCAGGCAGGCCACGCAGTCCTGGATTTGTGCCGATTTGCCGACAATCACCGTGTTAAGCTGTTCGAGCAGGGATTTGAGCTTTGCTTGAGAATTCATGCCCCGGAACATACCCGAAATTGCGTACCCCAGATGACTACAGTGAATAAAACTGGTTACTTTTCCCACCCCGAATGCAAGGGTCACGACATGGGCCGCGGCCATCCGGAGTGCCCCGAGCGCATGGACGCGATTGAAGACCGATTGTTGGCAAGCGGAG